>JALVEE010000015.1 GCA_027008645.1 Saprospiraceae bacterium | reverse complement strand
GATTTAGAGATATTTTTGGCTGTTAGTTGTGCTCTTTTTGCCGAACTACATATAATTATTTGAGGCTTGAATCCCAACGATGACAGCTTTTTGCCCATAAAAACGGAATCTCTTTGGCCTCTGTTATTCAAAGGCCTATCATGATCCGGGATTGAAAAGGAATCCCAAGAAGATTTAGCATGTCGTACAAAAGTGATATCTTTCATTTTTATGATTTTAACAAATATACATTTTTTCAGAAATTATACCCTGTATTTAATGAAATAAGATTAATAATTATTATATTTGAGCCAATAAATTAAAGGTCTTTAAAATATTTCAGCAAATGTTTGTAAAGTTAAACAAATACTGTGTTATCGAAAGTGAAGCGAAGACTTTCGTAGAGATGATTAAACTCGAGCAAAAGATGAATGCTACACCCTCAGGGCTCGATAGCTATACTTTGCTAAAAGATAGAGAAAATAGCAAACTTTATTGGTTGACTGAGTTTTGGATAAGTGAAGCGGACTATCTCAATTATCAAAAAATTGAATCTCACAAATACTTCTTGGAATTATTGAAAGGAGTTTTGGAGTCTAAGCATGAGCAACATATGTGCGAAATAGTGTTATCGAGTTAAAATAAAAATATGGAATTTTCAAATAGATTATCAGCTGTATTAATAGTGTTATTTGCGGCTGCCGGAAATGTTTTTGGGCAATGGATTAGTTGTGACAAACATTTGTACAAGGACAGCCTTTTTGAATCAAGATTGGTAGATACGGTAAAGTTTGGTGAGAATACTACACCGGGTGGAGTCTTCAAGGAATTGTATATGCATATATATGAGCCGGTGGGGGATACATCAACATTTAGACCTGCATTGGTTTTGGCTTTTGGTGGAGCATATATCAAGGGAGAAAAAGAAGATGTAAAGCCGATTTGTGAGGATTTTGCATTCAGAGGATATGTTTGTGCTGCGATTGATTATAGATTGTTTGATGCTTTTAAAATTCCTGATTCTACAGTGATTTTAGATATAGGACTGAAAGCCAGAGAAGATATGATCGCAGCGATTAAGTATTTGAGATGGAGTGCTGACAATGGCAATAAATGGAAAATTAATCCGGATTATATTTTTGCAGGAGGAGCATCTTCCGGCGCTATTACAGCATTGAGCGTTGCTTATTTCAATGAAAAAGATAGCGTTGATATGAAAGATTGGATGAAACCTGTCTTGGAAGAAAATGGTGGGTTTGAAGGTAAATCAACATTGGATTTTGCTCAAGGGTACAGTTACAAAGTTTCAGGGGTTGCTAATAT
The DNA here is from genome assembly GCA_027008645.1 of Saprospiraceae bacterium. Classification (GTDB taxonomy): domain Bacteria; phylum Bacteroidota; class Bacteroidia; order Chitinophagales; family Saprospiraceae; genus JADJGA01. The sequence continues at coordinate 4,609 of JALVEE010000015.1, read as the reverse complement.
GCTTGGCGCTGTTGTAGATCTTGATTATATCGATGAGGGAGAACCTATAGTCGTAAGCATTCATGGAACAAATGATGATGTCGTACCATATGCAGAAGGTGATATTAAATTGTTAAATATTCCTGTTTTTAGATTGTATGGTAGTAGTCTTGTACATGAGCGAGCGGTTAAAGAAAAGATTCATAGCTCTTTTATCAGCGTTGAGGGTGGGGGACACGGAGGATTTTTAAAAGACGAAAACCAACCTTGGTTAGATAGTATGGTGAATACAACATTGAATGATTTTTATGATTATGTGCTTTGCCCGGAGCCAAACGCCACTGTTCGTGTAGAAGATTTCCGGTTTGATATTTTCCCAAATCCTACGTATGATTTCATCAATATCAATTTTGAAAACCTCCTTGAAAAGACTTTGAATATAGATATTATTTCAGCAGATGGAGTGAGAGTCAAAAGTTTTGAAAGCATAAAAAATGGCGATATACTTCCAATTTATATGTTAAACACAGGTGTCTATATTGTGAGAATAAATGACTCACAAAAACGAAATATGGTAAATAGGATATTGTTTATCAAAAACTAAAAGCCTTTGATGTGCGTATTTATTTTTGGTGCATTTCATTTTTTCCCGTTGCGGGTTGATCCTCCTTTAGGAGTCAGAGGCAAAGCAATGGGAAAAACGAAAAAATGAAATACACATCATTTTTTCACTTTCATTGATTTTGCTACAATAGAACTTTTTCACGAAATATTTAGCGAGACCTGATAACCCAATACCCTGATAAGCGAGTGTCTTTGACCTCGCATCCCTGATAAATGCACCATTTTAACCCTAATAAGCGAGCGTCTCTGACCTCGCTTTACCCTTGATAAGCGAGTGTCTCTGACCTCGCTTTACCTTTACTGATAAATGCCCCATTTTTTAATTAATATTCTGGCAATTCAAAGTCTTTATCGGGTATGGAAATATCAAATTTTGCACTTGTGGCTGTTTTGACTGTTCTTATTCCTAATACTTTTATATCCGATTTGAGCACAGCCCCTTTATAAATTAATTCTTTACCTCCGGGCACTTTCCATACATCGCATTTATAGCCCAAAAAATCTTCGGTTCCTATTTTTTCGCCTCCCATATCTTCAAGCATTTCTTCACCCGTTTTGTAAGGATCTTGATTCTTGCTAAACAGTCCAATTCCGATGTCATGACCGGTATATTTTGATTTTTTATCCAAATCCACGCTTGTAACTTTCCCGTGGTCGAATTTCACGATTTTATTTACCTTAGAAGAGTCGATTTTTGTTGAACCAAAGAGCTTTGTGATATTCTTTTGTATTGATTTCTCTTTTTGTACTTCTACTGCACCGTAATCTTTGAAATATATCGAACTCGTTCCCTCGCCCTCAACTTTGCTTACCAAAACCTTGCCGGAAATATTTGTTTTATATTCTATAATTCCTGATTTTACACCATATCTCTTGTAACTCTGTTTTGTTGATTGTCCAAAGCTGATTTGTATAAAAAATACTGTTATAAGAAAATAAAACATGTTTTTCATATGATTCGATTTTAGGTTTAAAAAAAATATTCAGCAAAGAAACGAATTTGTTTAAATATTGTTTCGATAAAAAAACGCAAAATTGTTTAAAAAAGCTAAATTGTTTTGTCTCTTAATAAGGTTAGTGTCAAGTCAAGCATACTCTTTCACGCCAAGTAATCGTTCTTTTTGCCGATAACTGCATTAATAATTTCCACCATAGCTACGGCTATGCTGAAAATTATATGCTTTGTTCTCGACAAAAATAACATCAACTTATCCGAAACATTACAATTGACTTGACACTATTGTCAAGAATGAAATAAATATCTATTCATTTTTTCAATTGGCAAGTACGCTAAAGCGCACTCTACTCATAATTTATGTTACTCCTATAACCCCTAACTGAAGTTAGGGGCTATTCTTATGCTTCGATTGTCTAAACCTTATAGGACCTTATAAGTTTTTGAAACCTTAATGGTTTGTGAGTGTACCATAAGATTAGCCCCCAAATTTATTTGTTTTGAACAACTTTTAAGTGTCATCAATAAACTAATTTCCGGAATATTTAGTTATATGATTATGACTAAATTACTAAAATATATCGTTATTGGTTTGTTGAGCTTAGTTCTTCTGGCAATAGTGTGGTATAGTGGATACAAATACGAATTTGCCGAAACCAAGACAGTGATAAAACAAGATGTTATCTTGCAACAAATAAAGAATGTATTGAAACTGGGGACGGTTGAAGGAAGTTTTTCGGAAATATTTGACTTTAAGGAGCATTATGCTTTTGATATTAGCCCATTTCAAAAGAAAGCATTATTGAGGACAAAAGCTGTTGTGCTGGTTGGTTTTGATTTGGATAGTATTGTGATAAAAGTTGATGAGGATAGTAAAACCGTTATGATTTATGATATTCCCAATCCCAAAATCCTCTCAATCGATCATGACTTGGATTATTATGACATCACAGAGGGTACATTCAATACATTTACCAAAGATGATTATAATAAGATGAATAGTCAAGCTAAAATAGGTATTCAAAATATTGCGAGAAAGAGTAATCTTTTTAATAATGCAAAAACTCAATTAGATGAACATTTGAATTTGCTGAAAACACTATTGGCTTCCTATGGTTGGAATCTGAAATACAGTTATAAAATGCCGGATGAATTGCAGGGGTAAAAAAAAGACGCTTGTCTGGGGAAAGACAAGCGCCATAAACAAAACGAAAAACCAACTTTTACTATAAACTCTGCCTTAATTTAACTCTTAAAGTTTGATATTTATTGTCTCTTAGTATTTTTAATTTCAATGTATCTCCGATTTTAACAAAATTTAACACTTTTCTTAAATCTTCAAATGTGTTTATTTCAGAATCATTTGCTTTTACTATAATATCGCCGGGCAAAATTCCTCCAAATTCTGCAGAGCTACCCGTCTGAACTTCATCTATATAAACACCGGAATCCAATTTTAAGTTCAAATCTTTTTGAATTTGTTTATTAATTGTCGCAGCGGAGACACCAAGCGAAACTTTAGAACCCAAATCGGAGCCGTTTCTTATTATTTGATCTACCACTTTTTTCATTAGATTACTGGGAATAGCAAATGAATATCCGGCATATGCTCCTGTTGGTGTAGCTATTGCTGATGTGATCCCAAGCAAACGTCCCTCTGAGTCAATAAGAGCTCCACCGCTGTTTCCCGGATTTACAGCAGCATCGGTTTGGATAAATTCTTCCAGTGCGTGATCGTCCTTGATTATATTTATGTTTCGGGCTTTGGCACTGATAATTCCGGCAGTAACTGATGATGTCAAGTAGTCAAATGGATTTCCAATAGCCATTACCCATTCTCCAACTTGAGCCTTATCCGAATTTGCTAACTCCAAAACAGGTAGATTTGTTTCTTCGATTTTTATAACAGCCAAATCCGTAGAAGGGTCAGTACCTATTTTTTTTGCCTTGTATTCCCTTTTGTCTGACAGAGTCACGATAATATCATCGGCAAAATCAACAACATGGTTATTTGTGACAATATATCCGTCTTTTGATATTATCACACCCGATCCACCACCTTTCATCCGGTAAAATTGATTGTTTTGGCCAAAATCAAAAAAATCTCTAAATGAGAAACCAAATGGATCTTGTCCTCGGCGTTGAAATCTTTTTTTAGCTTTATTAGCACTTTCTTCCGCTCTTATATGTACAACAGCTTTAGTGCCTAATTTTGCAGCTTTTGTAAAATTGAATGGATAGGTTTTTGGTGAATAGTTGACCTGTTTAGCTTGATGGTTGTTATCTACAATCACCAATTGTTTGTTATTGAACAAAAGCTTATTTCCTCCCAATACAATAATTCCTCCGATTATTCCCGATAGAATTATTGATAGATAATACTTTTTGATTTCCATTGAGTTTAATTTTTTTTTTGTTAAAGAATCATCCGATTTTTAAATTGCTTTTTTTCATTCGGACACAAAACTTAATTCTTAGATTGCGCAAATGGATAAACGATATTTTATACCATACCGGAGTAACTTTTTAATGCTTTTAACATTAATTTAACATTAGAAGTGGGTCTAATGTTTTAGCCCAAATTTCGAGACTTTTGTTAAGTAAAATCAAATAGCTAACTTTGAATCGTAGAAGCAAAAGCTTAAAAAATACCGTAGATTAAGAGCTGTCACAACTCCATTCCCTTGCTAAGGGAAGGGCCGGTGATGGGGTCTTACTTCCGAATTATCAACAACTTAACAATATAGTTAGATGGAATTATTCTTTCGAATAATAATCAATAAGCGAGGTTATGAGACACTCACTTATCTTGGTGTTTTTGTAACAAAGCCTCGAAATCCGTATTAGAAGCGATGTGTGATACTAAGATTAAAACCATTATCGGTTTTGGAGATACTAATATCAGTATTTTTATTCAAATAAGGTGTTGTAAAAAGGTAAGCACTAACTGTACCAATGACAGCACCTCCCAATACATCCCACAAATCGTGTTTTTTCTCATAAATACGACTCCAGCCTACATAAGAAGCCACAACATATGCAGGAATACCG
>JALVEE010000014.1 GCA_027008645.1 Saprospiraceae bacterium | reverse complement strand
TTATCCCAAAATGCTTTTGGCAATTACAAAGACATTTTAAAAAAAGTAACTTATCATGTAGCTATGGGCTCATACCTAAGTCATTTCAACAACCCCAAATCAGATCCTGAAAACAATGTTCATCCCGATGAAAACTATGCCAGGGAGATCATGCAACTTTTTTCAATTGGATTGTACCGGCTAAATAATGACGGAACCAGAAAAACTGATGAAAATGGTCAATTTATAGCGACATATACCAATAGCGACATTAAGGAGATGGCAAAGGTGTTTACAGGATTGGGGCCAAGTGCTATCGTACCAAATGAATGGGTCAATTCTCCTGATTTTGGTTACGGTATTTGGGTTACGGACATGACAAAACCCATGAAAATGTATGAAGAATGGCACGAACCCGGTGAAAAACATTTATTGAACGGGTATATTATTCCGGCAGGAAACACGGGAGATGAGGATATTGAATTAGCAATTTCCCATTTGTTCAATCACCCCAATGTCGGACCGTTTATATGCAAACAGTTAATACAAAGAATGGTCAAATCAAATCCTACACCTGAATATGTGGATAGAGTCGCTTCAGTATTTAATGACAATGGAAATGGAGTTCGCGGTGATTTGAAAGCTGTCGTTAAAGCAATATTGATGGATGAGGAGGCGAGAAGCTGTGATTGGATTAATGACCCTTCCAATGGCAAACTGCGTGAACCACTGCTTCGATACACACAATTTTCCAGAGCTGTTGATATAGATCAGGCTTATGGCAATTATTGGAATATCGGATATAGTTATTGGCAAGAAGCAGGTCAGATGGTACTATCTTCACCTTCGGTTTTCAACTTCTTTTTACCTTATTTCCAACCCAATGGTCCCATTGCCGATGCCGGTTTAATTGCACCTGAATTTCAAATTCATAATTCCAGAACCAGTATTGGTTATATAAATCATGTTTTTGATTGGACTACATACGGATATCTAATGGATTCTTGGCTGCAAGATTCTCCAAATGTATCTGTAGATTTTTACAAGTACGAACCATTGGCTAGAGACCCTGAAGTGTTTTTAAACTATCTCGATATAGTATTTACTTACGGTATGTTGACAGACAGGACAAGAAGAATAATCAAAAACAATTGTAATAAAATAGAAAGGATAGATTTCAAAAGAAGCAGGGCTAAATTGGCACTGTATTTAATGATGATATCTCCTGATTATAATATTTCAAAATAAATAAACTCTATAAACGATGACAAAAAATAAAATATCAAGAAGAAAATTTATTACAAATATCGGTAAAATCGGTTTGGGAGCAACGGCATTCTCTTCAATGCTAAGTATGAAATCACTCGCCAATTCCATAATATCAAGTCCAAATTTTGGAGGCGATTATAAAGTTTTAGTCTGTTTTTTCAAAGCAGGAGGCAATGATTCCTTCAATATGTTGATGCCACTTGGAACAGAGTATCAAATGTACAAAGAGACAAGATCTAATCTTGCTATAGATAAAAATGAAATATTACCAATAAATGCTACAAATGTTGGAAACAGAAAATTTGGCCTTCATCCTTCCATGCCTGAAATACAAAATATATTTAATAGGGGCAATTTGGCATTTATATCCAATATAGGCACATTAATACAGCCTACCACAGCGGAGCAAGCTTATGAAGAATCTGTCCCTTTACCTTTGGGATTGTTTTCACATGTTGACCAAGCTCAAGAATGGATGACGGGAAAACCGCATGAACGCGTAATCAAAGGTTGGGGCGGAAGAATAGCTGATAATATGAAAAACTTGAATTCGGATAATACGATATCGATGAATATTTCCCTTTCAGGAACCAATATCTTTCAAAATGGTGATAACACAATAGAATTTTCGATTGGAGTCGAAGATGAAGCTCCGGGTATATTGGGTTATGGAAATGATAGTTGGAATTATTATAACGAAGCTCTTACAGGTGGTATTGATAGTTTGTTGTATCACCAATATTCAGATCCATTTAAGCAGTCTTATGTGAATGTTATTAAAGACTCAAAAGCTGCTATTGAAAAATACAATAATGCTATTAATGAAACTGAGGATTTGGATACAGTCTTTTCTTCAAACTATGTTTCCCAAGTATTCAAAGCTATAGCAAAAATAATTAAAGCCAATAATATATTGGGATTTAAGCGTCAAATATTTTTTATAGAATACGGAGGCTGGGATCACCATGATGAACTTTTGGACAATCAAGGCGGTATGCTCAGAGATGTTAGTTTGGGCTTTGGTGAATTTGATGAAGCGATGACAGAACTCAATATGCAAGACAAGGTTACCACATTTAGCATGTCTGAATTTGGCCGCACACTGACTTCCAATGGAAACGGAACAGACCATGCTTGGGGAGGCAATGTGATGGTAATGGGAGGAGCAGTTAATGGTCAAAAAATATACGGGGACTACCCTACTCTCAATTTGGATAATCCAAGAATGCTCTGGGATGGAGTACTGGTTCCTACGCTATCTACAGATGAGTACTTTGCTGAATTGGTTCAATGGTTTGGAGCTCAAAACAGCTTGATTTCAGGATTATTTCCGAATATCGCCAATTTTTATGATGTAAATTCAGGTCAAAAGCCCATTGGATTTATGAATTACTAATTTTATCAACAAAAAAATACATAAAATGAAATATTTATTATCACTTATTATAATTATTAGTACCATTTGGTTTTCTAATGCCCAATGCTTTCAAGACAGGCATAATACCACTTGGTTTGACTCGTGGATGTCTTGCGATAAATCCTCAAATCCAAATTCTATTAGAGGAGAATCTCACTGGATAATGTATGACTTTGGTTATATATACAAACTGGAAAAAGTTCATTTTTGGAATATCAACGACCCAAAGCAATTGAACAATGGGGCAAAAGATATAGTTATTGATTATTCTCTCAATGGTACAACATGGACTGAATTCGGGACACAATCATTTGACAAAGCTTCAGGAAAAAGTATATATGAGGGAGAGGAAGCCTTCAGTTTTGATGGAATAAAAGCAAGGTATGTGCTACTAACGGTTTTAGATAATTGGGGTGGAGACTGTTATGGATTTGGTGAAATAAGAATCGGAGTCTCTCCTATTACAGCGACAGAAATGGTTAGTTTTAATCTTGATTGTGATGAGAAAGACAGTTATACTGAATTGAAATGGTCTTTGGAAAACGATTCGAAAACAGTGGCATTTGAAGTTGAAAAAAGTTTTGATCAACAAAGCTGGACTACAATTTACAATTCGGGAAATATCGCAGTAAAAACCACTAATAAAACATACAAGTACCGGGATAATTCAACAAAAGATGCTTATTATAGAATAAAAATATCTGATAATACGGGGGGAGAAGTATATACCAATCCTCAGTTTTGTTCTAAATCAAATATAATTGTAAACGGATTCCCCAACCCTTTTATAGACGATTTTAAAGTGGATATTATAGCTCAAAATGATGAACCGGTAATATATTCACTCAACGATATTTACGGACGGGTAATTACAAAAGGAATCATTAATAATAATTCAACTATCACTAATATTGATTTCAATAATTTGGGTTTAACTCCAGGCAATTATTTTTTTATAGCGAGACAAGGAAGCAAAATCGGTTCAGTCAAAATGGTTAAAATGAATCCAATAAAAGAATAGGATTGGTTTTATCTTTGAATTATAATATATTTTTCATATTTTAGCATTTTGTAAACCGGTAAAACTTGCTAAAAAGAAAATTATATCCATACTTTATATACATTGTACTTATTGCGATGTTGCAGCTCTGTCAATATACTTTATCAGGGCAAAATAGCCGCTATTTATTACAAAAGGGGGAAAAAATTGAAATACCATTTGATTATGTAAATGGATTGATAGAACTAACTGTGAAAATAAACGGTGTAAATTTGAAATTCATTTTTGACACAGGGGCAGAACATACAATTCTCTCAAATAATGCTCTTGCTTCTTTACTGAAAATCATTCCTTCGAAAGAAGTAGAGGTTTATGGCGCTGATTTCACAAAAAAAATAAAAGCATATGTAACCTATCCTGTAAGCATAAAGATATTCAATTCACTTGTTAAGGAAAAAACTAGTTCCATTAAGATTACCAACGGTAATAATATCGATGAATTTAAGTGGAAAAAGAAAACAAGTTTTGTCGTAAGAAATATGCCGATATTATTGTTAAATACTGATATATTTAATTTCGATATATCGGAAAATGGTATTCAGGGCATACTTGGAGCTTCTTTTTTTTCCAACGCGATATTGAAAATAGACTATAGAAAGAAAGTTTTGGTGGTATATCCTTATGATTATAAGCTATCATTGAAATCGTATAAAGAAATTCCTGTTAAATTTGCAGGACATAAGCCAATAATCAGAACAAAAATCAAAATTAATGATACCGATTCTTTGGTTGATATAAATATCCTTTTAGATACCGGGAGTTCTATTCCATTGTTGTTTCTCAATAATATCGATTCTAAAATTTCATTGCCAAGAAAAACAATTATCGGCAAGCTGGGCATTGGCTTAGGTGGCAATCTCACAGGATATATCGGTCTAATAGATAAAATAGAATTTGGTGATTTTAAATTTCACGGTCAAATCTCCAAGTTTCAATATATGGATTCAGTAAAAACAAAAACCATTAACAAAACACGAGACGGAATACTCGGAAATGAAATTTTAAAAAAATTCACAATTGTGATTGACAATTACAGAAAAAAGCTCTATTTTAAACCCAATAGTGATTATTATAAACCTATAAAATATGACAAAAGCGGAATAAATATATTTGCAACAGGCAAAAATCACAATAAGTTTTATATCAAAAGCATCATTCCTGATTCGCCGGCAGACAAAGCCGGACTGAAACCTAAAGACATAATATATTCAGCCCAATACTTTAATCATATTTTTTGGTCTCACGAAAGACTTGTGAATTTGTTTAAGAAAAAAGAAAACAAAAAAATCAGATTAAAAATCATAAGAGATAAGAAAAAAATGGTATTTAAATTCAGACTAAAAGATATGCTGAAATAGCACTCAAACGCTCTTCCCAATACAACCCCCCACGCTCCCTAAGGCAAAGATTTCTGACCTCTTGCCGGTAACACCCGCTCCCTATCTCTTATCAGCAACACCTGAATCCATTCTTTCGATAATTATACGGTATCTCCTACAAATTTAAGCCCGTATAGCGTTAAATTTGGCTCTATATAATCAATATCACCTACATGAGGAGCGATTATTTGAGAAAGTCCACCGGTAACAACTACTTTGTGTGTTTCTCCCAGATAACTATTTATTACCTTAATCATATATTTAACCAAACCTACATAACCAATTAACACTCCATTCTGTATCGCTTCAACAGTATTTGTTCCGATTGGATTCAATGGCATGACCAAATCTACTTTTGGCAATTGGGATGTATTCCCTACCAATGCATTTATTGCAGTTTTAAGCCCCGGGGCAATATTTACCCCAATGAGTTCCCCTTTACTATTCATTACGGTAAAGGTCAAGGCTGTGCCGAAATCAATTATTATGATATCATCATTATAAAGTTTATAAGCAGCAAAGGCATTGGCAACTAAATCGGAGCCTATTTCCTCAGGATTGCTAATCAATATTCCAAGTTTATTGTAAATCAATCTATCAAGAACAATCAATCTACTATCATTAAGTTTTTCCAATAATTCAACAAAAAGCCCTTTTAGCTCAGGAACTACGGTACTTAATACCTTTTTCTCAATATTATCTATATCAATGCCTGCCTCCCATAACAAATCATTGATCTTAAAGCTATAATACAACAAACTCTCAGTTTTCTTTGTTTCTAACCTCCAAATATATTTCCATTCTTCACTATCGTATAAACCTATAACAA
>JALVEE010000013.1 GCA_027008645.1 Saprospiraceae bacterium | reverse complement strand
TTTGGTCTCTTTTTTAAGGTTAAACTTATTTGTTAAAATAAACTTACAACAATGGTTGAATTATCCCTTTTTAAAGCCCCAAAAACCACCTGATAAAATAATTCAGGGGGTTCTTTTTTGATTTTGTATTTTTTATATCCTATTTTATTGGTTATAAGCTTATATTTGCTTTGGTAAAATTTATTTAGGACACTATTGCTATAATATGTTTGATTTAATTGTGTTTTTAATAAAAATCCAAGCTATTTTGATATTTTTGCCGACTCAAATTATTTTATAATGAAGATAAAACGATATGAAATAATATTGGTGATTATCGGTTCAATAGTAGGTTATACTTATTGGAATTTTTGGGGATGTACTTCAGATTGTGCCATTAAGTCTCAGTGGTGGGCTACGATTTTGTGGGGAGGATTGCTGGGTTGGGTAATTGCCGGCTTTATACGGGATACTGAACCTGGTGGAAAATCTAAGGATTGAAAATATAATAAATGAAAAAAAAGTATTGGGTTATATTAGTGATTTTACTGGTTTTGATTGTTGATCAAGCACTGAAAATTTATATCAAAACCACTTATGCATACGGGGGAGGGTTTAATATCTTTGGGCTTAATTGGGCTCGGATTTACTTTGTAGAAAATGAAGGAATGGCATACGGTATGAAATTGGGAGGAGAATACGGTAAGCTACTCTTAAGTGTATTTAGGATAACGATGGTTATTGTCCTCTTATATTTATTGGTCAAACTGATCAAATCCAATGAAAGATTGAGTTTACTTATCAGTTTTTCCTTGATAATCGCCGGTGCTATCGGAAATATCATTGACAGTGCTTTTTACGGAATGATTTTTTCTGCTACGCCGCAATTTCACGGAGGAGTAGCGCAGTTATTTCCACCGGAAGGAGGCTATGCTAGTTTTCTGCACGGTAAGGTAGTAGATATGCTTTATTTTCCGATGATTGATACTCATTTGCCCGATTGGGTGCCGATTTGGGGAGGAGAGCGGTTTATCTTTTTTCAACCCATTTTTAATATCGCCGATTCTGCGATTACAGTTGGAGTAGTGACTTTATTACTATTCAACAGAAGCTTTTTTACTAGTAAAGACGAAAAAAAACAAGATAAAAAAGCAAACGCTGATATTCACAAGGAAGAGGAATAAGAATCGGATATTGTCTGTTTCTTGAATTCCATTACCAAAATGCCGGTTTTTCTATTGTATCTATTTTTGTAAAAATAATAAATTGAAACTATGAAATTGATATTATCTTTCTTGCCGGTATTGTTGTGCACAATAGCTTTTTCTCAACACAATTGGGTAAGGACTAATCCCGGAGGAGGAGGTGCTATCTCTACTGTAGGAGCTACTGCCGATGGAACTATTGTGGTAGCATCAGATCTCAGTGGTGTGTATCGAAGTCATGATGACGGAAAATCTTTTGATGTGGTAGGCGCAAATCAGGGATTGATTGAGACTCATGTTAGTTCTTTCGGATTTCACCCTATTGATGGCAAATTGTTTTTTGCCGGCACTTATTCAGGTGCATATAAGACCAAAGATGGTGGCGAAAATTTTGATTTGGTTTTTCCCCGAGAAGGAAGCGGAATAGATTATTCTTATATTGAAGACATTGTTATTTCTTCCGACCCTATGATCGGATATTTGACACATCATCCCGGTGCCGATGCTTTTGGCCAGGTGTATAAGACAACGGATGGAGGAGAAACTTGGCATGCAATTGCAGGAAATGATTTTCCCGATACGCTTCATCTTGTGAAATTGATGACATTTAGGCATAATCCTGATATTGTTTATGCATTGACAGGCAAGACGAGATGGGGATGCAGTGCTGCCAATTTGTATAAATCGATAGACGGTGGTATCCATTGGAGAGAGATAGGAAGTTCGCTTGGTGATATTTTGGATATGGATTTACACCCTACAGATTCGTCGATCGTGTTTGTGAGTACTTTTAAAAGTAATTTTATAAATAATGACTTATGTACGGGAGATAAATATTACGTTGATGATGACAATGAATACGCCGGTGAATTTTACAAAAGTACTGACGGAGGATTGACCTTTGAAGAGATATCGGACAAAACCGGAATAATAAGCGTGGGAATTGACAATCCTGATGTGATTAGGCTTGTAGATGTGCTGTTTCCATATGATTGGTATGAGTATGCCGGGACATGGGAGACAAAGGATGGTGGAGCAAATTGGACTCATACCGGATTTGTCGAAAATTGGTTCAAAGGATATACCGAAAACCAGTATTTCACCATGTCGGCAAGCTTTAACGGTCTGAATAAGACCGTCACCAAAGATATATTTAATTCCGGTAGGTTTTACGGTTCTTTCGGGCAATGGGCTTGGGCTAGTTTTGATGGTGGCAAGACTTTGAATAATGTTTCGACACGGGAAATATCAAAAGATCACTGGCTTTCGACCGGGGTTGAAAATATCAATGGAAATGCATTGGATGTCAATGATAGTAATCCTGATGTCGTGTATATCGGAGGGTATGATATCGGGTTTTGGTACACACGAGATCACGGTAAGTCATGGACTAGAACTCAGCCGGATTACAATATTTATCCTCAGTATTCATGGAATTTGGGAGATGGGATAATTGAAAGCAATATCGCTAAAAGAGGAGCGGGAGCAAATGTAATGACCATTATATCAGATCCTTTGAGAGATAGTGTTGTTTGGGCTTCTTTTAGCGAAGAGCAACTCACGGATTCTAACGAAAACTCCTTTGCTCCAACAGGATTATTCAAAAGTACTAATTATGGTGAAGACTGGATTCTGTTGGATGACGGATTACCTGTGTTCGAAAAATCTATACGAATGTATGGATTGTCTATTGATAAGAATAGTCCGGTAGATCAAAGGGTATTGTATGTGACGGTGGATGGAGATGTGTATAAATCCGATAATGGAGGGATGAAATGGAATATGGTATTGCAAAACGGGGGATTAAAGTTTACCGAAGTGGATAATTTTAACGGTCAAATAGTGTATGCAGGAGGTAAAAACGGTTTGTGGAGAACAAAAAATGGCGGAGTGGACTGGGAAGAAGTAGGACTTGTAGAAATGCGCCAACAGCATCCAAATACAAGGCCGGATATTGCTCCGACATGGATTGATTGGTCGGATTGGGATAATCCCATATATCCTTGGGAGGGAGTTTTTGATATCCTTTCTGACCCCAATGTTGAAGGGCGGATTTATGTGACGGTGCTAAGTCCTCAAGGTGGATTGTACCGCTCGGATGACAATGGGGACAGCTGGAGCACCAACCTTTTGCCCGATAAGGACATGAGAGGAGTAGCTGTCGCGCCGCAAAATTCAGATGTGATATATGCGACTTCGTCCAAAAGTTATCATTCGGGAGGGTATGGCAATTCCTTGGGAGTACAATATTCTACCGATATGGGAGCGACTTGGCAAGATGCCAATGACGGTATGGCTTTTGACTATGCAGGAATGATAGAAGTCGAGACGGGAGCACATCCTTTTGTGTGGTGTTGGTCACCGGGTACAGGTATTCAAAATGCCAAAGTCCCATATTTTGAAGCTGATAATATCAAAGAATTAATGACCAAGATAAGGATATTTCCCAATCCTGTACACAATGAAATAACACTAACCGGTGTAGATATGGAAGCAGAATATCAACTCTTTTCGATTGCAGGGGACAAGATATCTGAAGGAGTAATTATGGGAGGCAAGATAGATGTTTCGCCACTCAATAGAGGCTTGTATTTGCTCAAGATTTTTGACAAAGGAGATTCACTATCGGAAGTTGTGAAGATTGTTAAAGAGTGATGTGGAGAATAATGAAATTTGTGTTAATACCACAACTAATCATAAGATTAGCCCCCAAATTTATTTGGGGGTATTGTATAATTCGTCGTTTTTGTTTAGTGCGCTTCAGCGTACTTTTTCTTCTTTTTTATTCAACATTCTGCTAAAAATCTTTAAAATCGAATAAAAAATTACTGCATCTAATATGCACACTTATTTCTTGCGCAGAGCACTAGTTACAACAATCTTTCCTGTTTGAACACTATTATTCTCCACAAATATTCTATAGAAATAAATACCGGATGCGAGATTCAAGTCTTGCTTTAAATCTCCTTTTAAGGATTTTTTATTTATACGGATATTGCCATTCACATCATATAGTTCGAAATTCCATTTTTTATTCGCAGGATTTTTAATATTTATAACGTCTGATACAGGATTTACGACCAAAAATTCTTGATCCTCTATATCGATTAGATTATCAGGTTTTTTGTCAATAACTCTGATATTATCTATAAATATGGAAGATTGCAAAGTCAAAACCGATATGTTAATATTTGAGGACATATCTTTATTTAGTTTAATTTCTTTTTTAGTATAATTTCTTTCAAAATCAATAAGATACTCGATTGGTGTTTCTCCTTGATTTATTTGCAGCATTCTATAATATGGATTATCGGAATGTGAACTCTGATATTTGATATCAAAAACCAAATAAGGATTTTTCATTGAATCAAGATTGGAGCAAAAATCAATATCCGTGACAAAACTGAATACGCCATTTTTATTTACTTTGAAGTAATCTTCATATGAGAGGCAATCTTCAATTTGCGAAGGTCTGGCGGTTGTTTTTATTTCCAAGTTATGCCCGGTTGTAATGGTATCGATAAGAAAATCTCCGATTTTTATACTTAATATACTTTTGAACTCATCATCTTCAAAATCAATAATCTTATTATTTGCTAAAGGATGATGCAGAAAATGTCCCATTTTTTCTTCTGTCACAAAGGATGTCCCTTCATCTGATTTGTAGAAAAGCTGGATATTATAATTGCTCAAATTTTCCAATTGATTGAAATCAATATAATCTTGTATGTCTCTCATGCTTACAAAATCATAAAAGATAGAAGACCTCGGTACATTTATTTCAAATTCAGAAGTATCTGTTTCAGACACAAAGTCAATGATAACAGTATCTCCCTCTTGGAAATTCCTACAGCCGCGGTTTAATAAATTTATTCTAAAAGATTTTATTTTATTGCCGGTATATAAGCAGCTATTGGTTCCTTCAATAAAAAACCCACCGGTATAATCCTCGTGAAGATCTCTATAATTGATATTAGCATAATTTGAAAATTTATCAATTATAGAATCTTTTTTCAATTCCATATAAACGTGAAAATTAAAATAAGGATACTTCTGAGTTCTATCTAAGGTATCAATACTAATATTTACACTTTGCATAGAATCTATTTCCCAATCTTTATCCAGTATTTTGCTAAAACGAAAAGTATCATATATCTCTAATGAAGGAGTCAATGTTATATTAACTTTCGTACCGGCAGGAAAAACCTTAGTACTTATATTTTGAAGTGATATTTCTAAATCATTTAACTCATCTGTGCAAAATTTTTCCAAAAACCCACCTTTCCCATTAATTAATATTCTAAAATCCGTAAAATCTGCATTTCCGCTTGAACCTGAATTGAATTGCTTAGGAATCCCTACCGCTTTCCAAGCTTCCTTGACATTGTCAATTTCGGATGAATTCATACCGTACAAATCAGTTGCTGCCTCAAGAGAATACTTGTAAGCATCTTCAAAATTGGAATTTTCCGTAAGATAATTTGTAGCCATTTGATAAACTATATCCAAGCTTTTGTCTATACCCAAGGCTTCGACATCAAAAGTATCTTTTTGTTCTGAAATTCCACTTTTACCTTCTGTCAAGAGATAAAACCAGTAATTCAAAATTCCACTATTGGAATGAACCCCACCATTATCAAAAAAATCGGTTGACCAATATATACCTTTATAATATTTAGGATCACCATACAAATTGGGGTCGCTCATCGATCTGAAAGGTTCCGCATCATAGCCTTTTGTAATTCTCGTTCCGATTGTCCATTCAAAATGAGAGCTATCTTCCAAATATTCAAGTGATTCTCCAAAAATATCACTCAAAGACTCATTTAATGCACCTGATTCATCCTTGTATATCAATTCTGATGTAAAAGCTGTCATACCATGAGTAAATTCATGACCTATAATAGACATCGTAGTCAATGGATTATAATCGTAGCAATCCCCTGCTCCAAAACTAGCTCCTTGCCCATCCCAATATGCATTGACATATGATTTTACATTTACGGTTAGTCTCAAAGGATAATCGTTATTGTCAACACTTTTTCTATTGAACCGTTCTTTTAGAAAATCATAGTATGCCTGTGCACAATACATAGCATCTACGGCTGATTTCATACCTACATCATCATAGTTCCATATATTGTCTTCATCGATAAACTCTTTCCAAGAGTTCCATGAATTATGAATAAATATTCCTCCCCCTCTTGATTTGTCCCTGAGATAATACTTGTTTTCTGCGATTGAATCTGTGTTGAATTCAACATCGCCATAATAAATACTCTTTCCTTTACCCTTAACATCCCCTTCGAATATCTCATCATACATCAATAGTGTTTCTCCAGTATTAGCGTCTATATATATCTTCTTTTTAATCGGAATCCTATAATGATTACTCACGACTTCCATTTGGTACGCAAGAACATACTTTCCGCTATAACCGGGAAAATTTTTATCCATAATGCACAGTGAAATATCTTTGCAATTAAGATTTTCATCAGTTGGATCGATATCATCTTCCCTTTTGAAAATACTTTGCTTTACCTTATTTATCGCAAGGAATTTTGCAGTAAATATGTCAATACCGGGATCAGTATCAATGTTGATATTCGGTAGGACAGTCCCTGTGGTTTTTATGATCTTATTGTTTTTGCTATGCAATATATAGCTTGAACCGATAACTTTCAGCCCCTTGTACTTCTGAGAATATCTGGAATGCTCAAAGCCCATTTTATCTCTTGTTTTTGTTTTGAAGACCATTTTTGAACCTTTACTCAAGCCGAGTTCCTCTCTTTCCAATTGGAAAAAACTTTTTACATCGATATTCTTATCATTGAAATATGATACTTTATTGATAAAATGACTCCGGTCTTGGGAAAATATAATGTTTGGAAAGAGCAATAGCCCAAGAGTAAAAAGACAATAAGTAAAACAGGAAAATTTGAAAGTTAGATTTTTCATAGTATTAAGTTTTTGTTTAAAAAAAAACTCCAAAGCACTTATATCAGCTTGAATCAGCTAAACCGCTTTTTGGACGGATTTCAAAAGGTTTCTACTATATATGATTCGCAAATTAGTGAATTCGCTACACTTATATATACATTGAACGAATTTTTTTAGAAAATGTCGCTGGTAAATATGTATTTTATAACAAATTGCAAGTAATAAGAACAGTAAAAGGCACGTTAAAGGATAGCGTATTATAATAAATGAAAGAATAATAGATGAAAAAAATTGCATTTTTTAGCCTTATATCGGTGCTGCTCTTAGCTTCTTCCTGTAGAACAAAGAAATCTGCATTAGGTACTACAACTTCATATAAAAGCTCAAAACTGTTTAGAAAAGTCAAAAAATCAAATATAGATTATATTTGGTATAGATATAAATCAGATGCAACGGTATATTTTGACGGCACTACAGTTGGAGGCACGGTAGAGCTCAGAATGAAAAAAGATAAAGCGATATGGATGAGTATTAGAAAATTCGGGTTTGAGGTTGCCAGAGTTTTGATAAGACCGGATTCGGTTTTTGCCATTGATAGATTCAATGGAAAGTATTTGGCTGATTCATACAAGCATTTCAAAAAAGAATATGATGTACCTGTTGATTTTAATACGATGCAGGAAATATTGGCAGGAAATAGTATAATAGAAGGACAAAAACCGGTATCGGGAAGCAAAACGGGAAATACTTTTAAATTAAAAACTCAAGGGACAGATTACGGTATAGAATATGATTTGAATCCGGACTTCAAAATTTCCAATTCTTTCTTTATAAATAAGGATAATAAAACTATTGAATTGAATTTCTCAAAATATAAAATACAGAATGGCAAAGAAATTTCATATCTTCGCAAATATAGTTTTCCAAACAGTATAAATCCAAAATATTTTCTACATTTGAAAATTAAAAATATTGAAATAAATAAAGAACAAAAACTAAAATTTGAGATACCAAAGAAATATACTAAAATGTAGCTTGCCCCTAATATTTTTATTCTTCACGGTTTTCAGTTCGGCTCAAGACCGCAAAACTCTTGAAGAAGAGAGGATGCGTATAATAGATAAAATCGAATTTACTTCCAATATCCTAAAAAGAACTGAAAAAAATAAAAAAGCCACAATCGACTATCTGAATTCCCTGCAAAATCAGATAAGGAATAGAAATAAAATCATCGCTAATCTGAATAAACAAATAAATCAGATCAACGAAAACATCAATACGATGAATATCGAGTACAATAATCTTTCGGAGAAAAAAAGTGGTATTGAGCACAATTTTGAACTTCTCTTAAGAAAAACTTATGTTCAATCCCTAACAAAAAACAAATTTTTATTTCTACTGTCTTCCACGGACTGGGAGGATTTCATGGACAGAAAAAGGTATCTAAAACAATTTAATATTTATACAAAAACAAGACTCCAACAGATAAGCGAACAAAAACAAAATTTGGATAAATTATTGACTAAAATCAATGTCGAAAAAGCTAATGTCGAAAAATTAATCAAAGAAGAAAATGACAATGTTTTAAAACTCAAAGAAGAATCCAAAAAGAAAGATAAGATACTAAAAGAGCTAAAAAGGGATAGAAAAAAGCTGGTTCGAGTATTGAAAAAGCAAAAGAAGGAAAGGGAGAAATTAAATAAAAACATAGAAAATATCATTTTAAACAACCTTAGTGGCGGCAATTCTGTTATTGCTAAGAGCGAAGCAAAAGTTGTTTCAAATTCTTTTGAAGAAAATAAATCCAAATTCAGTTGGCCTGTGAGAGCCGGCTATATTTCATCACATTTTGGAAAGCATCGACACCCTACAATCAAGGGAGTTTACAATTTCAATAACGGTATTGATTTCAGAACGGAACCAGATAGTGAAGTGAAATCAATTTTTGAGGGTGAAGTCGTTGGATTGATGCATATCACCGGTTACAATTGGATGATTATAATCAAACACGGAAAATATTATACGGTATATTCAAAGTTGGAAAATGTAGTTATTTCCAAAGGTGATAAGGTAAAAAGAGGACAGACTCTTGGCAGGATTGGGGACAACGGACAATTTCATTTTGAGATTTGGAAAGAAAAAACAAAACTCAATCCTGAAAAATGGATTTTAAAAATATAAAATATATGAGTGATCACTGGCAGATAGGGAAAAAAAGCAAAAAAACCTACATAAAACAGGAACTTGAAAAAGCAATATTGGTTGGTGTTATATACAAAAATACCGAAGAAGAAGTCAAAGTGTATCTTGATGAATTGGATTTTTTGGCAAAAACCGCCGGAGCAATAACAGTAAAAATATATACTCAAAGGCTTAATCAACCTGATAAAAGATTTTTTATAGGAAAAGGAAAAGTAGCGGAAATAAAAGAATATATTGAGAAAAGGGGGGATATAGATATGGTTATTTTTGATGATGATCTTACAGGTAAACAAACCATAAAACTGGAAGAGGAATTCGGTGTAAAAATCGTTGACAGGAGTACATTGATATTGGATATATTCGCCAAAAGAGCTCAAAAAGCACAAGCTAAAGCCCAGGTGGAATTGGCTCAATTGCAATATTTGCTTCCGAGACTTAGAGGACTGTGGACTCACTTGGAAAGACAGCGTGGAGGTATAGGAATGAGAGGTCCCGGGGAAATGGAAATTGAGACAGATAGGCGTATAGTAAAGGATAAAATCAAAAAACTCAAAGATAAATTGGCTGTTATTGACAGACAAGACCGGACAAGAAGAAAGAGAAGAGACGAGATGATTAGGGTTTCGCTTGTCGGTTATACCAATGTCGGAAAATCGACTTTGATGAATCAACTCACCAAGTCCGAAGTCTTTGTTGAAAATAAGCTTTTTGCAACATTGGATACGACTGTCAGAAAAATGGTAATAGGCAGAATGCCTTTTTTGCTATCAGATACCGTTGGTTTTATACGCAAATTGCCTCACCATCTTATCGAAAGTTTCAAATCAACCCTTGATGAAGCAAAGGAAAGTGATATTTTGCTTCACGTGGTAGATATTTCGCACCCTCAATTTGAGGATCAAATCAAGACGGTAAACAGTACTCTTAGAGATTTGGGAGCGATTGACAAGACTACATTTTATATATTTAATAAAATAGATCTCTATAGAAAAAACTACTTTGATGAGCTTCTTGACCAAGAGACAAAAGACCAAATAATGTCACAGTTAGAAGAAAAACTAATAAATGACTACGGCGAAAATGTAATTTTTGTTTCAGCCATCGAAAAAGAAAATATCGATACTCTAAGAGACAAATTGGCAGTATTAATAGAAGAAAAATACAAAATCAGATATCCGTATAAGACGCACTATTGGTAAGGTATTGACCGCCAAGAGGTCGGGAGACCTTTGGCTTGGAGTGTGCTAATTTATCGTTAAGAGGTCAGGAGAGCTTCAACTCAATGGTGATTGCTTTCTTGATGAATTTTATATCTCACGAACTCTGAGCCAAAGTGTCTTTGACCTCTTGGCGAAAAAAAAACTCACCAACTTTAACAGGTATATTTCAGAGTCGATTCTCCTTTATCTCTGCACAACTGCCCCCTCTTCCATCCCACAAATGCTCTGCACTCCCCCTTGTAATTTCACTCCACTGCGTTACGTAAAACGACAGGGGGAGGCAGCAACGCTCCTTATCATAATAAAAACTATCTTACAATGTCTGTAAAAAAATACACCCATTGATATTTTCTCTCTTTCATATCTAAAATCGGTGTTCCTTGTTCGATATTCGATATTCAATCTCCCCTGATAAACGAACGTCTCTGACTTTGCCTTTTTAGGCAATAACCGCACTATTCAAAAACCGGTTGAACTTGTACTGGGCTTTAACGATATCCAAAATATTTTCGATCAAATCGTCCTTAAACCAAAATGAATTATCTTCCGGATGAATTACGGCATAATGCTTGTTATTGAGTAAACCAATGTCAGGAAAATCTTTCGGAAATCCTCGGGGTGCAGTTTTCAACTTATCCCCGTATATTTCCGGAAAATATTCTTTGAAATGCTTGTCGCTAATAATGGATTTATATTCATCAACATTATTAAAGATATAGGTTCTAATCGATTTTAGTGTTTTGGAGTCCGGCTGATAAATTCCACCTCCAATAAATGAATTATCGGGTTCAAAATGGATATAATAGCCTGCAAAAGGGCTTTTTCTGCCACCTTTGGCAATAGATGCGCCAAAATTCACCTTATATGGCTCCTTGTTTTTAGAAAACCTCACATCCCTATGAATTCTGAACATACAATCCTTGGCGGATAATATCCCAACACTATTATCCACACCGGAAATACTTGTAATCAGCAAATCAATAAACTGCTCAAATTCGGATTTGGCTTCTTTGTACTCTTTTTGATTTTCCTTAAACCAAGCCCTGTTGTTATTGAATTTAAGGGCGATTAAAAAATCAAAGACTTTTTTTAAGTCCATATATTATTTCCTTGACATTAATATCCGGAGTATATACCAAAATAACAACATCAATGATGCAAATAGTCCAAGTGCTGCCGCCACATATTGATCTTCTCCATATCTGTAGATTATATTGGAGGTTTGATACAAAATGGAACCTGAGGCTAAAACAACCATCCCGACAGAGAACCACAAACCGATATTAAAGCCAAAAAGTAAACCGGCAACTATTAGTCCGAGAGCAATCCAAAATCCAATAGTCAAGAATCTTCTTAAAAAAGAAAAATCTTGCTTTGAATACATCGCAACCATCGTCAGTCCGGCAAACAATGATAATGTCAATATAGCAGCTTGTTTGATTAAAACCAAACTTCCTGTTTTATATACTGCGATATAGATAAGTGGTACAAAAATAAATGCTTCTGCAATTATATACAGCCCAAATCCTAGATATTGTTTATTTCTGTCAACACTGTTAACAGCCATTTTTTCAGCTATATTTGTTACCAACATAAATCCTCCCAACATCAACAGCCACATTCTGCCTTCTATTAAAGAAAGAGCAAACCTTGTGATTGTTTCACTACTTAAAAACAAATACTCGACCAGTATAAATGCTAAAACACCAATTGCTAGATGACTGTAAGTTTTCTTGTAGAAAGCAAGTTTTTGGACTTCAGATAAATGCCCGACTGCTATTTGATTTGTATATTCCATTTTTATAAAATTTTTTAAATTAATATATTAATACCCACAAATATAACAAATTATTCACAAAATAATTTCAAATTCGTTATAAAAAGCAAAGTAAGAGCGATAAATTTAAGCTTATGTACAGAATTATTTCAATACTAATATTGTTTTTTGCTATTGAAGGCTATGGACAGAATACATACTTAATTAGTGGTAAGGTATTTGACAAACAAACGAACGAGGTATTGCCTTATGCCACAATTTATGATATTTCGAGTAAAAGAGGAACTGTAACCAATCTAAAAGGAAAATTTAGCTTAAAGACAACTATCGGGGATACAATCAATATCTCATATATCGGTTATTCAACCATACAAATAGTCATTTCAAAACACAAGAAGTATTACAAACTTTTTCTTGAAGGTAAAGAAAATATATTGAACACTCTTATTATCAGACCGGATAATGATTTTCTATACGATTTGGTGGCTAAATGCAGGAAAAAGCGGAATAAAACACTAAAAACATCAAAGTCCTATATGCGAATTGAAACCGATATAGCTAAAAAGCAAGTTGAGTTGGTAGAATGCTATTATAATAGCTATATTTCCGGTCAGGATATTGAAGAATTGCATTTGAAGAACGGGAGGATTGCTTTGGTTAAGTTTAGAGATAGATACTTTCATTCGGTTGCAAGTTCTAAGGCGAAGAAACACCAATAGCAAAAAATAATTCTAACTTTATAAGCAATAAAAAACAAATGCGTTGTATCTTTGTTGACTTTATATAAACAAGCAAATTATAAACAGATATGGCGAAAATAGAACTTAATAGTCTAATAACAAACATAATCAAGGTTTCAGCATCGATGAGAATAATAAGAGTGAAACCTGATGAGTGGAATTTACCGGAATTCAAGGCAGGTCAATTTGTTGTGCTCGGATTGCCCGGTTCTGCCCCCAGAAGTTCGGATGCTACTGAAGAATTTCAAAAACAAGATCCTGATAAGATGATACGAAGAGCGTATTCTATCGCATCTTCTTCAACTGATGAATATGTAGAGTTTTATATTTCAATAGTGCGTTCAGGTTCATTGACTCCGAGGATTTTCAATTTGGAAATAGGAGATAGAATTTATATGAGTCAAAAACCAACCGGTATGTTTACTTTGGATCAAGTAGATGAAAACCAAAATGTCGTACTTATTGCTACAGGGACAGGTGTGGCTCCATATATGAGTATGCTTCGTACCGATGCTTTGCACAGAAAAGGTCGTATTGTGATAATACAAGGTGCAGCAAATAGTTGGGACTTGGGATATTTTTCAGAATTAAAGTTATTGAGCAATATGTTTCCTAAATTTACATATTACCCAACTATAACAGAACCCGATAAAGAACCTGCGGGTTGGTCTGGTGATACTCGTTTCATCGAAAAGATATGGGATGATCCTAAATTTATCGAAAAAATTGGTTTTGAACCAAAACCCGATAATACACATATATTTCTTTGTGGAAACCCCAATATGATAAACTCGATGAAAGAGACCCTGTATAAAGACGGATTTAAAGATCATAAGAGAAGAGAGCCGGGTCAAATACATGCTGAAGAATTTTAATATGGGAAGATGACTTAAGAGGTAGTGGACAAGTTGATAAACCGGATTTTATGATAAGAAATTTATTACTGTTTTGTACTGTAGGCTTGGCTTTTAATTTTGGGCTTTCTCAATCTATTATGACAGGGGAAAACGAAAAGTTAAATAAAACATTTGAAAGATTACTCGTAAAATACCGGCCTGATACAAAAATCCATAGCTCTATCAAGCCATTCACAATCAAAGATGTCGTGAGAACATCTATTGATATTTTGGAATCAAATAGAGATTTATCAGAGAGAGATATTGCAGATATAGAATATATTTTGGCAGATAATATCGACTGGATAAAATATACTTACGGCTCTGAAAAGTACAATGAATTAACAGAGAAGTTGGGTATAGCCCGTAAAGGACTATTGAAATATTTGTACAAGAATACTTCTTCGTTTTACGCAGGTCACAATAAAGATTTTTTTATAAAAGTAGATCCTGTTATCAATTTTCAGTTTGGTAAAGATTTGAAATCAAAAAAGTATAATTTCAATAATACCAGAGGATTCAAAATATCGGGATTATTGGATGAAAAGATTTATTTCTATACCTCTCTCTATGAAACACAACAAAGCTTTTTGCCTCATGTCAACCGCAAAATACATAGCACATTGGCTATTCCGGGTGAAGCATTTTATAAAAAATATGAAAGTAGTGTACTAAAGGGAGTGAATGGTTATGATTTTTTGAATGCACAAGCTTATATAGGCTTTGGTATAACCAAACACCTAAAGATGCAGATGGGACACGGGAGATTTTTTATAGGCAATGGGATTCGCTCGTTATTACTTTCTGACTATGCTACCAATTATTTTTACTTGAAATTCGATACCAGAGTCTGGAAATTTCACTACCGGAATATCTTCACGGAAATGACAGCTACCAGCAGGGAGAAATTTACTTATGATATTATTTTGCCTAAAAAATATATGGCTGCTCACTATTTGAGCTTTAAGCCTGTTAAGGATTTTGAGATAAGCCTTTTTGAAAGTGTTATTTTTAGCAGGGGAAAAAACGGTAATAATCAATTTGAGTTGCAGTATCTTAATCCTATTATTTTATACAGAACTGTTGAGCAATTTATTGGTAGTGGTGACAATGTTTTAGTGGGATTGAATTGGAATTATAATATTGCAAGAGGGTTATCCTTTTATGGACAACTATTACTTGATGAATTTAATTTTTCAAATATTAAGAAAAGCACAAACTATTGGGCAAATAAATACGGGTTTCAAATGGGTGTAAAATATATGGATATTTTGGGTATTGACCATTTGGATTTGCAAGCTGAAGCCAATATAGTAAGACCATATACTTATTCGCATAGGGATAGCACCATTTCGTATAGTCATTATAACCAATCATTGGCACATCCCTTGGGAGCCAATTTCAAAGAATTTATAGCTGTAATAAGGTATTGTCCGGTTGATAGACTTACAATTCAAGCCAAAGCATTATTTGCGGTAAAAGGTGAAGATATTGACAAATACAGTTATGGTGGAAATATACTGCTTTCCAATGATAAAAGACCAATAGATGAGAACGGTAATTTCAGAGAGTTCGGTTTTCATATAGGAGATATTAATGAAAGGAGTGTCATACAATACTCGTTTAATTCCTCCTATATGTTTTACCACAATTATTATTTGGATTTTAATGCATCATATCGCAAGGAAAGATTTGAAATAGGCAATTCCGGTTTCGAAGAGTTATTCATTGGTATTGGATTTAGGGCAAATATTGCTAATAAATCAATTGATTATTAAATTAATTGTGTGTGATTATAAATTATAGTACTTTTGCCCTTCGGTTTATTTTTAATAGTTGAACAATAGATGAATTCAAGACAAAACAAATACGAAAACGATGATATCTCTTTAAAGGATCTCATACTTAAGTTCAGAGAATTTAAGAATGAATTATTTAGTAACAAGAGAGTATTATTGCTTTTTATTATACCTTTTGTATTGTTTTTTTCTTATAGATCAATAGTAGAAAAATTCACATATACAGCTACTTTGAATTTTATGCTCAATAAAAGCGAGGGAAGCCTTGGAGGATTGGGTGGTATTCTAGGACAAATAGGAATAGGAAAGGGAAAATACAGCAAGGAAAAATTGATGACTCTCAGCAAATCAAGACGTATTGTCGGTAATGCTATTTTTAGAAAAGAAACGATTAATGAAAAGGAGGATTTATTGGCAAATCACGTAATCAATCATCTTGATTCGATGGGGCAATGGGCTAGTATAGCATGGTATAAAAAACCTTTTGCAAAACCCAATCCCTTGGTTGATTTCAGATTTAAAACAAATAAAATTGATTCTTTTGATTTGGATTCCAAAGCAGCGTTCAAGGATGTATATGAAGCATTGGTCGGAAGTCCAAATGGTGGAGGCGGAATGATGTCAAACAAATTCAATGAAGAATCAGGGATTATGGAAATTTCCCTAAGCACCAAAGATCCTGAACTTTCAATTGCGCTGGCAAATGATATTTTTGATGAGTTAAGCGAGTTTTATATTAACAAAACCATTGAAAAACAAAAAGCTACTTACGATATTCTTAAAACTAAAACAGACTCCATAAGAAGAGAATTATCAGGAAAACAAGCCGCTTTAGCTGCTTTTGAAGATAGAGCTCAAGGACTTTGGTCAAAATCAGCCAAACTTAGAAAAATACGACTGCAACAAGAGGTGAAAAAGCTATCAATTCTGTATGGGGAAGTATTAAAAAATCTTGAAATCGCAGATTTTACTCTTAGAAACAAGACTCCTTTTGTTCAAGCT
Organism: Saprospiraceae bacterium; assembly: GCA_027008645.1. Taxonomy (GTDB): domain Bacteria; phylum Bacteroidota; class Bacteroidia; order Chitinophagales; family Saprospiraceae; genus JADJGA01. The sequence continues at coordinate 33,730 of JALVEE010000013.1, read as the reverse complement.
ATTGACAGACCTGTTTTACCGATAACAGGTGTAAAAAGGACGCTTGTAAAATCAATAATATTAGCTGTAATCTTGGGACTAATATTAGGAAGTATTTTTATAATAATTAGAAAAATAATTAGAGACGCATTGTCTGAATAAAAAAACAAAACATTCGCTATGTATGATAATTTAAAAAACAAAGAAAAGAAAATCGCTGTCATTGGTCTGGGATATGTCGGATTACCGCTTGCGTTGGAATTTGCAAAAGTGTTTAGCGTAATTGGATTCGATATAAGTGAACCCAGAGTCGAGATGATGAAAAATGGAATAGATCCATCAGAAGAATTGGAATCTTCAGCATTTGAAAATAAAGATATTGTATTTACTGCCGATATTGAGGACATCAAAGAAGCTTCGTTTTATGTCGTTGCTGTACCTACTCCGGTAGATGAGCACGCCGTACCCAATCTTAAGCCATTGCTGGGAGCATCTGAGACGGTAGGTAAAGTTATTAGTAAAGGTGATTATGTGGTATTTGAATCTACGGTTTATCCCGGAGCGACAGAAGAAGATTGTGTGCCTATCATCGAGGAATTGTCAGGACTTAAGTTTTGCGAAGATTTCAAAGTCGGCTATTCCCCCGAAAGGATAAATCCCGGAGACAAATTGCGCACAATAGATAAAATATTGAAAATTGTTTCAGGATGTGATGAAGAATCATTGAAGGAGATATCAAAGATATACGGAGAAATAATTACTGCCGGAATATATGAAGCCGCATCTATCAAAGTAGCAGAAGCGGCTAAGATAATAGAGAATACACAACGAGACTTGAATATTTCCTTGATGAACGAATTGTCTATTATTTTCGATAGAATGGGAATTGATACTTCTGAGGTTATCGAAGCCGCAGGAACAAAATGGAATTTCATTAAATTCACACCCGGTCTGGTAGGAGGTCATTGTATAGGTGTTGATCCCTACTATCTTGTATATAAAGCTAAGCAATTGGGATATGACCCTCAAGTTATTTTGAGCGGTAGGAGAATTAATGACGGCATGCCAGCTTATGTTGCTAAAAAGCTGGTTCAGTCACTGATACAAAAAGGTAAAAATCCTCAAGAGACCAAGGTTTTGGTAATGGGTGTAACATTTAAGGAAGATGTGGCAGATATACGAAATACTAAAGTTACGGATTTAATCAAGGAATTGATGGATTACTCTGTTGAAGTGGATATTGTGGATCCATTTGCCTCTGCTAAGGATTTCAAAAAGGAATATGGATTGGATTTGAAAGACAAAGCAGGCGATAACTATGATGCAGTATTGGTTGGAGTTGGACATCAGGATTATAAAAATCTGGATTTTGATTATTTCAAATCTTTAATGAATGGCTCTCCTGTTCTTTTTGATATAAAAGGAATATATGACTATCCAAAGGACGGTAGTATTGATTATTGGAGACTGTAAGTATTATTTGAATTGATTTGAAATTAGGAAAAAATCAGAGTTCTCTATATTTATTTTGTTCTTCAAACGTTTTATGGTGAACAAAAGCCAATAGGTTGAGCAGTTTAATTTTATAAAAACAAAAGTTTTAATATGAATATTCAAATGGTTGATCTCAAGGGTCAATATAAGAAAATAAAAAATGAGATAGACAAAGCTGTTATTGAAGTTTTGGAATCATCAGCATATATCAATGGTCCGAAAGTAAAGGATTTGCAAAATCATCTTGAGAGATACCTTGATGTTAAGTATGCTATTCCCGTTGCAAATGGTACGGATGCTCTTCAAATTGCCCTAATGGCCTTAGGCTTGGAAAGAGGTGATGAAGTCATAGTGCCGGCATTTACATTTGTGGCTACAGCCGAGGTTATCGCATTATTGGGCTTAACACCTATTATGGTAGATGTTGATCCAAACACATATAATTTGACCGGGGAGATAGTGGAAAAAGCGATTACTCCTAATACAAAAGCTGTTGTCCCTGTACATCTCTATGGACAGACAGCGGATATGGAAAGCATCATGAAAGTTGCCAAGAAACACAATATCTATGTTATTGAGGACAATGCACAGGCAATTGGAGCGGATTATACATTTAGTGATGGTACTGTTGCCAAAGCCGGTACAATAGGAGATATTGGAACTACATCGTTTTTCCCTGCGAAGAACCTCGGTGCTTATGGTGATGCCGGAGCGATATTTACCAATAATGATGATTTGGCTAAAGAAATGAGGATAATAGCAAATCACGGAATGGAAAAAAGGTATTATCACGATAAAATCGGAGTAAATTCCAGATTGGACTCAATACAAGCTGCAATATTGGATATCAAATTGAAATATCTTGATGATTATGCAGATGCACGTAGAAAAGTTGCCGATAATTATGATAAAGCCTTTGCAGATATTGATGCTATTCAGACTCCTGTAAGGACTGATACTTCTACACATGTTTTTCATCAATATACTATGCGTATTACCAATGGCAAAAGAGATGAATTGAATGCATATCTGAATTCCAAAAAGATACCTAATAATATATATTATCCGGTACCTCTTTATGAGCAAGAGGCATTTAAACATCTGGCTGGAGCCGTTGATTTCTTGCCTTCAACGGATTTGTTGTGCAAGGAGGTAATCTCATTGCCAATACATACGGAAATGACAGATGAGATACAAGGCGTAATTATTGATGCGGTAAAGTCATTTTTTGGAGGTAAATAATGTACGCACTATATACCTTTTTACCATAGTTTTTGAAGCAAAGATACAAATAAAGTGAAATACGTTAAAACTCCATATTTGTGTAATAATATTTGCATGATTTTTTATTTAGAACCCACCTCAATCCTCCCTTACAAGGGAGGAAGCTGCAACCCCCAGTGAAATAAATTTTCAATTTAGGCTAAGCCTATTTCACGGGGTAAACCGCAATAGCAACGCTTTTTTCACAAAAAAAATACCATTTAGTTATAAAACAAGATTATTCTCAAATAGCTATTTTTAGTAATCAAGCACCTCCACTTCTCCCTTCCCTTTGTGAGGGAAGGGCTGGGGATGGGTGCTAAAACCGGAATCAAATCTCTCAAGAGAAAGCTATCGTTATCACACTTATTAAAAGATGTGTCATAACGTAAGCCTTTATCAAGGGAAGGGGGCAAGGCTGGACAGTTCTGCAATGTAAAGCTATCTATTTGATTTTACTTAAACAAAGTCTCGAAATCCGGGTTAAGGTCAATTTAATTGTTCATTTTCAGTCGTTCTGTTATTTCAAAAACAGCGGGGCATACAGCTATATTTTTCTCCATTAGTTTTAGTGATATTTTATTGGCATCTGTATGCGGATATTCCCGGCAGGCTTTTGGTCTTACTTCGTAAATTTTGCAATAATTTTCTTCATCCAAAAACACACATGGAGTGGTTTTGAAAATATAATCTCCGTCAGAATCAATAATGATATATTTTTGGACAAAATCACCTTGTTTCATTTTTAAGTGTTTTGCTAAACGATTGATATCTCTATCAGTTATGATCGGAGGAGTAGTTTTGCAACAGTTCGCACAAGCCAAACAATCTATTTCTTCAAAAACTTCATAGTGCAAGTTATTTATGGTATCGTGTATTGATTTGGGAGTCTTTTTTATCAATTTTGAAAAGAATTTTTTGTTCTCTTTTTTCAACTTCCTTACAAAATCTTTGTGTTGGCTAAGATTTATTTTTATCATTATTCTTATTCTATATGGTTGCGGGGTTTTGCCCTGTTTTTTTTAAGTTCGGATTGGATTTTTTTATCTTTTAGCCTTTTGAGTTTTGCTTCAGGTGACACTTTGGTTTTTTTTCGTTTTTTCTGTACAGTAAGCGCTTTTTTGATTAAGTCAATCAATTTTTTCTTGACATCCTCTTTGTTTTTTAATTGAGATTTGTATTTCTGACTGCTAAGGCTTATCACTCCGTTTTTGTCCGCCTTAATCTTTTCGAGTATTAATATTTTTTGATCATCTGTGAGGCTATTGGATTCTTTTACATCAAAGCTTATAGTTACTCTTGTTTCAACTTTATTGACGTGTTGACCACCTGCACCACTACTTCTTGAGGTCGTGAATTTGCATTCGGTGAGGAGGATGTGGGGGTTGAAGTTGAACATAGTTATTAAAATATTTTCAGACAATACAAAATACATAAAGATAAAAAAACCGGCTCTCTCGTAGCCGGTTTTTTACTTTAACCATTGATTATTTTAAATCACTTTTACCATCCATAGTTCCCGATATATTCCCCGAAGAACTTGTAATATCTATGTGCCAATCAATTGATATGACTTTATCAGGTCTTACAATTCCTGTCATAGAATATTTGTAAAAAATTGTATCATCGGCAGATGAATCGTTGAAAGTAGTATCGGCTGAAAAATGACAAATATCTCTATTAATATTAACTCCTTTTAGATCTCCACCACCTGATTTAACAAATCCAAGCGTCAAATCATCAATATTATAATTATTATCACCTAATTTGGTTAATACTATATTGACATCGCTAAATGTAGTATCTATGGATAAGGTATCTGAAACCAAAGTATCTATATTTATATATACCTCGTAAGAAATAGTTCCTGTAGATGAATACACGGTTTTTAAGTCTTTAGGACAAGTAGTAAGTTCATACGATGAAGAGCTTATTTTTTCAAGCTCATTTTCATTTTTCACTTTTCCTTTTATAATTATGCTTTTTGCATTTATCTCATGAGCTTTGTATGTAAGCAAAACACTATCCATGTGAGTTTCATAAGAATAAGCGCTCTGATATGGAATACGATCATATTCTTCTTCATTTTCAAGAATATATTCCGCTGCAATTTTATCTTGACTCCAAAAATTCATTTCGAAAACTATTTCATCCCCGAAATAGAAGTCATTTCCTGTTGTAATTTTTTTAAAACTGGCAATTTTAGGGAAAAATTTTCCTCCCTCTTTGACATTTTTATCTACCCATGTCTCTTCTTTATAGCAAGAAGACATAATTAGAGTTATGCCAAATATTAGTATAAAATATATATTTTTCATTTTTGTATTTTTTAAAATTAACAATTAATTTTTGTCTTTCCACATTTTTTCGTCAATAGACTTAAAGTTTGATTTAGCGTTTGCATTATTTCTGCTAAACTCAGTATCCGGATAAAGTGCTCTTTGAGCAGGTCCTGTTCTTTCCAGAGGTTTCCCGTCAATTTCCGTAACTCTTACAAATCCTTTAAAAATATCCGGGTTGAAATCCAAACGACGCATATCATTCCATGTCTCATGATTAAATATTAAGGCGATGTATTTTTCTTTCATTATATGCTCCAAATCAACACTGCCATTTAATGCAGAGATATACGCATCTATTTTTGTAGAACTAAGCCCTAACATTTCCATATTAGCAATAATACCGGCTTCATAAGCATCATAGGCTGTACCACTTAATTTTAATAATGCCTCTGCTTCTATAAACTTAGATTCGGAATAACTCATCATAATAATTGGAGCTGATGGCTGAGCATACCAAGTTTTTGTTGATATTTCACAAGTGTGCTTTGGGGCATTCAAATCGTAAGTAGCTAAACCTGCATAATTAGGAAAAGTATCTTTATCGACAATCTTTTCTATTCTTGGATCAAAATCATAAGATGTTCCATTTAACATATCGACATACATCTTTCCAAATGTAACGGTTAAATTTCCTGTTTGATTCGACAAAGCAATTTTGTCATAAATCGGATTTAAAGAAACATCATTATAAAACAACTGAAAATTATCAGCATTGGAGGATAATCCTTGTTGTGCTTCATTTACAATCTTGTTCCAATCGACGTTAGACTTGTTTGACAAATGCAATAAGTATCTAGCCTTTAAAGAATGAGCTAATTTAACCCATTTTGAAAGATCTCCATTATAAATCAGGTCGTCTTTCCCTGGTGAATAGAAAGATTCATCAGCTTCCAACAAAGGAATTGCTTCATTAAGATACTCAAATAATGTCGAATACAATTTCTCTTGAGAGTCATAAGTCGGTGTTGTATTTTCGGATCCTTTTAATGCATCAGAGTATGGGGCATTTTCCCAAAAATCAGTAATCATACCAATATGAATTGCTTGGAGTATTCTTGCTATTCCCTTGTAATGTGGGGAATAATGGTCATTGTCATCAGATTTCTCGACAATAATTTTCAGATTATTAAGAGCTGAAAGATATGAAGTAATCCAATTCCCACCCATAGTGATTTTATTTCCATAATAACCTGAAACATGATCAAGCTGGTGTGTTATTCTGTTTGCAGTCAACATAGCTTTATAGTGTGCTGCAGAAGTTTTTTCTATTACATTTGGTAATAAAACTTTTAAATTGGCATCTCGGACTTTAGTCGGATTATCATTAACATCCAGAAAATCATTACAAGATGACAATATTAAAAATCCAAATGCCAAAAAAACCAATGATAGACTTTTTATGTATTTCATTTTAATTATTTTATTCATTTTAGAAATTTAGATTTAACTTTAAGAAATAACTTTTAGTAGCCGGATTTCTTAATCCTGTATAGCCATAGATATTACTATCACTACCAAAATAATTAATTTCAGGATCATATCCCAAGAAAGGAGTATTTAAATATACATTATTAGCAATAAATGATACCGTTGCTCCCTTTATATACTTTGAACCGAATAATGTACTTGGTAAAGTATATGACAAACTTACGTTTCTCAGTCTAAACCATGATCCATCTTCAAGAAGTACATCTGAAGCATAATTATATCTAGTTTTAGACCTGTAAAAATAAGGCCCGGTAAGTTCTACAGGGACATCATTTTCTTTATATGTCACATTTCCGTCTCCATCAACAACTTCATTTACTCCCTTGAAAATTACTTGTTCATGTCTTCTTTCTGTTTCAATTATTTGACCATTTCTCAAACTGTTTCTTCTTCCTAAGTCAAACACATCTCCTCCATTTTTCCATTCCCATAAAAACGAAAAGGAAAATCCTTTGTATTTAAACTGATTATTCCAACCTGCTGTCCAATTAGGCAAAGCGTTACCGACTAATTTTAAGGAATCCCATACGACACCGGGATATCCATTTTTATCAATTATCAAGTCTCCATTTTTATTTCTATTATAAGCATATCCGTATATATCTCCTATATTTCCACCTTTAACATATTTATTGGTTATACCTCTACTTGAAAATAATTCAATATCGCCAATGCCTTCAGCAATATCGGTAACTTTACCTTTATTTTTTGACCATGTCATTGAAGTTTCCCAACTAAAATCATGATAATTTATTGGATTTGCAAATACAGCAACTTCAATACCGTTTGAATTAATAGAACCTGCATTTGTTACATACCTTGAAGCACCTGTTGCATTACTAATAGGTACAGATAAAATCATGTCTTCAAGGTTATTATTATAATAGGAAAAATCCAATCCAAACCTGTTGTTGAATAGATTTATTTCAGCACCAAATTCTGTTGATTTTGTAAATTCAGGTTTAAGATTGACATCACCAATGAGAGTAGATTGAGAAAATCCAACTACGTCACCAAATGGAAAATTAGATGCTCTTTGGAAATATCTACCGATTTTGTACGGGCTGGCATCTTTACCTACAATAGAATATGATCCCCTTAGTTTAGCTAAAGAAACAAAACTAGGCATATCTATCATATCAGATAATAACAAAGAGGCACTTATTGATGGAAAAAAATACGAATTATTCTTTGATGGCAATGTAGAAGACCAGTCATTTCTGCCAGTTGCAGTAAGATAAAAATAATTATTATAACTCATTGTCACCTGTCCATACACTCCCAAATTTCTTTTATTGACTATACTGTTACCAACAAATAAATTAGTTGTGTTATACAAATTGTAAAAGTTATCCAATACAAATCCCTCACCTCTTGTAGAAACCCATTTTGTTTTTGATGTATGTATATCTTGTCCAACTAAACCATTAAGCTTTATTCTATCATTAATATCATAATTCCATAACATCATTAAATTAGATGTTAGCTGCGATTCATTCAAGTTTTGTTCAACCAAAAATCCATGAACTTTTGATCCTTCATCGGTCTGAGGGTGAACGATTCTTGTTCTTGCATCGCTAGAATTATCTAGTCCGATTGTATATTGTAACTTTATTCTGTCAGAAAAATCATATTTTGCTGTTAATCCGGATATGTATCTGTGAACATCATCTATATATGTATTATGCCTAGCTAAAAATAAAGGATGGTCTATAATTCCAACAGCAAAGTTTTTATTAAACACATATGGCTCCGGATATGAAGTTGGGTCAACAACAGTAGCCATATAGCTTAAATCACTCAAAATGGACTTATCACCTACATGTGGTCTATTACCTCCGGTATTTGCATACATTATGTTTGCTGAAACATTTAGTTTTTTAGTTAATTGTGCCCCCCCGCTAAATGTAAAGTTGGTCTTATCCCAATAAGTATTAGGGATTACTCCATCATGACTATATCTGTCAGCAGAAATTCTATAAGTAAACTTATCGGTACCTGAAGACACACTTGCTCCATAATTTCTTATATTTCCGGTTCTAAAAAATTCTTTGTAAATATCTCTAATAGGATTTTCTTCTTTATCAGTAACTATTGCCCCCCACATATCCCATTTGAAAGATCTTTGTAAAGAAGTATTCCGATGTCCATCTATAAACCTAGTTTGTATTTTTGGAGTTTTATTGACATTTTCCCATCCTTGACCATAATGCACACTGATTTTAGGTGTACCCTTTACTCCTTTCTTGGTTGTGATAAGCACAACACCATTTGCAGCTCTTATTCCATAAAGAGCTGTTGCTTGTGCTCCTTTTAGAATGCTTAAAGATTCTATATCTTCAGGATTGATATCAATAGCTCTGTTACTTGCTGATGCTTGCGTCCTTGAGCTTACTGCATTTGAGCCCGCACTTGGTGTAATAGGCAAAACATTAGTGTTGTCACTAATCTCAATGCCATCAACAATATAAAGAGGTCTGTTACTCCTATTTGGATCAAGCGAAGTAATTCCTCGTATCAAAATACTAGCACCAGCACCCGGTGCTCCGGAAGATGTTTGTATTTGTACTCCCGCAACTTTCCCCTGTAATGCAGATACAACATTAGTCTGACCTGTTTCTGTTAACTCATCTGATGACACTTCACTTACTGCATATCCCAAGGACTTTTTATCTCTAGGAATTCCCAAAGCAGTAACTACTACTTCGTTAAGGGACACTCCTTCATTCATCACGACATCAATCGTGCTTTGTCCGTCAACTTTAACTTCTTGTTTGTTGAAACCGATATACGAAAAGACCAAATAGTCCCCGTCTTTCGCTTTGATTTCATATTTTCCGTCAAGGTCGGAAATAACACCGGTTGAGGTGCCTTTGACCATAATACTTGCTCCTATCAATGGATCTCCATCTGATGAAGTAACCGTACCTTTAATAGCACGTTGCCCAATCATTTGCAGAGCAAATCCCAACAACAAAACCATCATAGGGATAGTAAATTTTAGCTTCATAATAATTGTTTTTGTTTGTAATTAATAAATAATATCCTATCCTGATTCTTCAATATCTATCATACCACCTTCCTTTCAAACCTATGCAACTCAAAGACCTGAAAAAGGTGTTTAATAAATAAACTAAGAATAAAAATAAGATATTTTTGATATATTCAGCACGCAAGTTAATAAAAAAATATCAATTTGCAAAATCACAAATTTTAATTTTTTTCGTTCTAATTAGTGGCTGCACGAAAACAGACAATTTTTGAAATTCTGATAATTTATGTTCAGGTTTTGATTTTTTTTTGCAATGATTTGATACCCTTGTATCAATCACTTGTAAAAAAGTCAAAAAATAACAAAAAGAATCAATTTCAAATTTGATATGTTTTCTTGCAGACACTAAATAACATACAAGCTGCTATTATGCATAGGTATTTTATCATACTATTCACTTTTCCTTTGTCACAGTCTATAAAAGGGCAGAATAGTTATGCCGGTATAGTACAAGATGTGGGTAATAGAAAAGCTTTAGCAAATGCTTATATTCAAGGTACTAATTCGGGTATAACTACAATTTCAGATAACAAGGGGTATTATAAGATTAATCTAATATCCGGACAAAAGGACACGTCTAATTTACATTTTTTTATTATTGATAATACTTGTTATTTTGATCTGGAAAAAGATGCTACAATTTCAATTTATTCTATATCTGGAAAAGTACTATTGCATAAAAACCTTTGGAATAAAGGAAGTATAAAGATACCGTCATTTCCCATTGGATATTATATCTTGGCTATAACTTTCCAACAAAGAAAGCTGATATTTTTCTTGTTTTCAGATGGGAAAAATATTTTAAAAGTAAGAAAAAAGAATACTACTGAAGCAATATTCCAATCTGATAGTTGCCTTGTATTTTCCAAAGAAAATTATTTTGATAGAAAAATATCTTTAAAAGATACAGATAAAATAAAAAATGTCAATCTTCTGAAGAAAAAATATGACACTTTGGATTATTTCAATGAATTGATACGACCTGAGGCTTTTGTAATGCTCCATAGTAGTCCACCAATATCCAATTATGGAGAAGTATCTTCAATCAAAGCTTTATACGAATTGAACCAAGAAAAAATGTATTATGTCAACTCTAAAATATACTCAAGCCATTATGATTTTTCAAAAATATTTTTAAATTTCAAGGGGACTCCAAATGATTTTTACCACACGCAATACGGCGCAAGCCCTAATAAATACCTGAATCTAGTCACCATTAATTATTATAAAAATATTGATAAATATGTATTTGAATTTGGCTCATATGATCAAGTGGACTGTGATGGAATAGCAAAAACCTATGAGAAGCTTTTGGAAACCTCTTTCTTTAAAGACAAGCTCTATTTTTATCCCAATAACCTTAAATGGGAAGGTTGTTTGGATATACCTAAGATAAGTTCTGAAGAAATATTTTTCGGTCAAAATTATCAAGCGCTTAATTTAAGTGACGGATACGGTTTTTTAAAAAAAGTTGATATTAAGAATTTAGCCAATACCTACCTTGGAAAACACGATATCGTATTGCTCAATGATGTACCAAATGATTTATCAGTTGTGTCGGGTATTATCACTACCGAATTTCAAACAACTCTTAGCCATATCAATATCCTTAGTCATAATAGAAAAACTCCAAATATGGCTCTAAAAGATGGTTGGGATAATCCTAAATTGCAAAATTTAATCGGTGAATTAGTTTATCTAAAAGTTGAAAGTGACTCTTTTACAATCAGGAAAGCCGGTATAGATGAAGCGACAAAATTTTGGGAGAAAAAAGAACCTCATACACCGATTTTTCTTGAAAAAAACACTCAAACATCGGGATTAATCGAGCTTTCTACTCAAAATGTGGCTTCAGTAAAAACTATTGGTGGAAAGGCTGCCAATTTTGCAGAACTTGTGAATATGGGAGGTATCCCTGTTCCTGAAAACTATTTCGCGATTCCTTTTTATTATTACCAACAACATATAGAGAAATATGGTATCGATACGGTAATAAACAATCTATTAAAAGATGAAAAGATAAAAATTGATCTGGAATATCGCAAAAATGAATTGAAGAAAATCAGGGATTTGATAAAGGATGCTCCATTGGATATTGTGTTAATTGCAATGGTAAAAAACAGGATTAAAAACTTTGGTGAATTCTCCTCGTTTAGATTTAGATCTTCGACAAATGCCGAAGATTTGGAGAGTTTTAGTGGCGCAGGATTGTATGATTCATACTCTGCAAAAAAAGGTCATTCGAAAAAAACTATCGAAAGAGCTATCAAAAAAGTATGGGCAAGTCTATGGAATCTGAGAGCTTTTGACGAAAGAGATTACTATAAAATCGACCACAATTCAACCGCTATGGGAATTTTGGTGCATCGCTCATTTCCTGATGAAGATGCAAATGGTGTGATAATTACAAAAAACATCTACAATGTAAATCACGGATACATTTTTAATGTACAATACAAAGAATATAGTATTGTGTATCCCGAACCCGGAATTTTGCACGATCAAATAATAGTTTACACTATCAGCTTGGACAACAAAGACTATACTATAGAATACCTCTCACATTCAAATATCGAGGAATTACAAGGGAAAACCGTTCTCACCAATGATGAAATATATGAATTAGCAGACTATTGTACAGCGATAAAAAGACATTATTATTACGATTTGGAAAACAATTGTGATTGTAGTTACAATGACTTTGCTATGGATCTGGAACTCAAGGTTGACTCCCAAGTCAAAAATCGTAAAATCTATATTAAACAAGCTAGAATTTATAGCGGGGAGTAAGGGATTAACCACACCCCCTGATGAAATAATCGTAAATGAAATTCACAGGGCAGGCTTCGTCGTTTTTGATTATTTCTTTATAAGCCGGCTTCAAAATCACTCCTCACAGTCGTGCTTTCGAATCCTAAGTTTTCCTTATTTTAAGCCAATTATTCAGTAATTCAATCATGCGAAAAAATGAAACACACCCTTTTATTTATTGTCTTCATTGCAGCGATATCAACTTTCAAAGCATTCATTAATAAACGGCAGCTTAAATTTAATAAAAATGAAGATTAAAAAATACATACCTATCTATATCCTATTAGCAATGATTATAACATCGTGTTATAAAGATGATATTGTGTTAATTAATACGACAACGGTTTCAAAAAAACACTTGCCAATCGATGTTTCAGGTGATGTTGTTGGTATAGTACATGATGAATTTGGCAATATAATTTCGGATTATACCTGTACGTTTATGGATCAAAAGTATCTTTCGTTTTACAATGGATTTTATCATTTTGGAGCTATCGATGCAAATAAAAACGGAACTATTCTCCAAATAAAAAAGGATAATCATAAATACCAATTTTCTTTAAATCCATTGGACAAGGATGTGTGCTATTTTAGCCATACTATTTTCACAAAACCTTACAAAACAACAAATAATTCAAGCCAAAACATTGAAATAAAGCCAAATACCGATATTTCAATAGCATTAAAAGGAAATGCTTTTATGGATAGAGATCAAAAATACACAGGGGAAGTATCTATTGAAGCATATACTCCTGATTTGGACAACCCTATACAAGCAGAAGCCTTGCCCGGCAATCATTTAGCATTAAATAATAAAAATGAAGATGTTTGGATTGATATCTATTCTGCATTTTATCTTGGAATTCGAGATGTCGATGATAATGAACTTAGAATAAAAGAGGGAAAATCCAAAGTAATCATCAATACCGACATCTCTGATTGTGAAAAATGTACTATTTGGCGATACGACAATAGTAAGTCCAAATGGCTTGAACATACGAGTATAAAGAATTCTGATAATATCGAATTTGAAATAGGTCAATCAGGATTTTATTGCTACGGAAAACAATATATTTACAATTTGGTGGAAGGGCGAATATCCGGAAGCAATACACCATTAAGAAACCAGTCGGTTGACATTTTTGACTATGATGATAGATTTATTCAAAGGGTATATACGTCTAATTCCGGTAAATGGTTCGCTCATTTGCCTATGAATAAAAAATATAAGTACAAATTTGCAACACAAAATAGTGATACTTTTTTTTCGGAATTTGAACTTGATGAAACTGATGATATTAAACTTCCTGCTTACGATTTGACAAATATCTCTATTGTAAAGTTGACAGGGGAAATAAGGAATTGTAATGATGAGTTAATACAGAATAGTTTCCTCCAACTATGGCAAGATAGCACCTATAAATGTTTATTTTTGACTGATTCAGAAGTAAACTTAGATGTTATCTCTTTTACTGACAAATCGATTCATCTTCAAAGTGCTAATGAAACCTGGCTGGATATCGGACCGCGGCAATCTTTTTATAAGATCAAAAGCGAAATCAATTTTAATGAATCCTACACCTGTAGTCAATTTAAAAAAGATGGCTATTTTAAAATAAAAATTGATAATAAAGAAAAATTACTCGCTCCACCAATAGCTATTAATGAAAACGGGAGAACTAAACTTGAAATATCGGATATCGATAATCCTCAACTTGATACAAAAATAGAAATCTATTTTTCCGGACAGGAAGAAAGGAACTACGATGATGAGGAATTGAATATTGACATTAAAAACTTGATAATTGGTAACATCCATTATGATTTAAATTGTAAAAATAGTTCTGAAGGTTGTGGTTTTAAGAATTTTAAAATTGAGTATTTCGGAAAAGATAAGGGGGATTGGATAAAAGGAAATTTCATAGGTACATTTTGGATGAAAACATATTATCCTATTGAAGCTAAATATAAAGAAGTTGAAGCAGAATTTTTAATACAAAGAAACTTTAGATAAATCAGAGATAATCTAAAATAGCAATAACTATTACATTGAAAGAAAAAGAAATAATACAGTATTGTAAACAGGGAGACCAAAGGGGATTTAAGGCATTGGTTGAGCAGTATGCTCCAAAACTCATGGGTATATGCATAAGATATTTACAAAATGAGTTTGAAGCCAAGGATGCAGTACAAGAAACTTTTATCAAAGTCTTTCAGAATATTGAAAATTATAAAACAACAGGGAATTTTTCAGGATGGTTGAGAAAAATAGCAATAAATACTTCTTTAGTTGCTCTGAGGAAAAAAAGAAATGGTTTTGCATTTCTGGAAAATACAGGTCTTGATGAAGAATGGAAATACGAAGCTGAGATTGAAATAGAATTGAATGAACAAGATATTTTGAATATGATTCAATCTCTACCCGAGCATTACAGAATAATATTCAACCTGGCACTAATTGAAGGATATAGTCACGTTGAAATAGCTAAATTACTAGGCATACAGGAAAGTACTTCGAGGTCAAAATTGACAAGAGCAAGAAAAAAATTACAAATTATATATTTGAATAGAATGAGAGAAACAGAAAATATAAAATATAAAATTCGATAGTAAGTATTTTATATTCTTAAAATTATAAAAACGACATAATGAAATTAAATAAGAGGGAAAAAATAATGATAAACAAAATGCAATCTCTGGAGCATCAAGTGGATGTAGATGAGATGTGGCAATCATTGTCCCAATACGTTCCTAATAATAAAAAAAAGAAAAAAAGAGGTTTCTATTTTTTACTGTTTTCAATGGTATTGTTGATAACCGGTGGTTTGTTGTACACGGTCTCTGATAAAAATATCTCGAAAACCATTGTTAATAAAAATACATCTAGCACTATTCAAAAAACTACAGTTATACAAGGTAATATCAATAGTCAAAAAAGCATAATCATAAAGGATGACATAGACAATAAAAATGTCGAAAATATTACTAAATCCATATTGAATGAAGACACTAAGGTTATAAAAATTAAGAATAATATAGAGAAAACAATTAATACAAATTCGTCTGATGATAATATTAAAAGGACAGAAAGAAGCAAGAAACATAAATATCCAATGGCATTGGATTCAAGAACAGGAAATACAAAATTAACGGCAAAAGATAAATCTATGTTTATTGTCGAAAACAGCAATAATGACATAAAGACTTCTAAAGGACAAGTTGATTTATCTAAAAGAGAATATTTATTATTTGAATATATTATTGTTCCTAAATTATTACTCAAGCAACATAAAAGAATTTTGGCAAATAGGCCGGTCAATAATTTAAATCTTTCAAGAAAGAAAATCTTATTGAATATCGGTATTAGTTTGGGGAATATTAATCAAGGATTCTACTCAAACAAAAGTACAAATAATGATTATTCAAGCTATCTCGATAGTATATCTACATCAAAACCAGCTTTGGGAATCAATGTGGGTGTAGATTATTATCTTAACAATAGGCTTTTTATCAATAGCGGTTTTTGTTTTTCCAGATTAACTACACGATTACAAAGTTTAAAAGAAGAGGAAGTTATAATTGAAAAAAGATCTGCGGCTTTAGTTATTACCAAAGACAATCAATATAAAATTACGGCTTACAATTACCATTATCTATTGGATATACCTTTGAGTATTGGATATAATATAGTTCAAAAGAGATATTATAATATTTCAATTGAAACAGGAGCAATATTCAATTTATTTACTTATTCAAATGGAATGTATATAGACAGTAAATACGAACCGGTTAATTATACTAACACAAAAAATAATCCATATGATAGTAGATTTAATATTGGTTGGAGAGCATCGCTTAATGTCGATTTTAGGCTGAAATATGGGTATTGGCTTTATATTAAATCCGGTTTATTGTCCAAGAGAATAAACTATTCCGATAAAGAATTAAATATTAATGAAAAATATAGAATTTTAAACCTAAATGTAGGTATGAAATATTCATTTTAAAACTTGCAAGTTTACCGTTTTATGTCTGAAAGAAAATATATCAAATTTGATAAACTCCAAACTATATTAATATAGTTATGTTAAAAATTAGCTATTTTCTTGAAGTCACTATTGAATTAACTTTAAAAAAATTAATGATGAATTACAAAAATAAAATTTTACTCAGTTTACTGTTCCTTTTTGGGATAAGTATCTTAGGGAAATCTAGCTTACAAGCTCAGGATGAAAAAAGACCGATTCCGGTTTGTGTTGCTAATACAACAGTAATTATGTATGACAATAGCATCGAAATATTTGCAAAATATTTCGACAGAGGATCATTTGATGAAGGTACCTCTTCGTCTGAGCTCAGGTTTACCTATTCCGATATTCCACCCGAGCAAGATCCGGATTATAATGAGCTTAAGAGAAGTTCCTCAAAAGTATTTTCTTTTCCTAATGATACTTCTATTGCAGTTACGATGTTTGTATGGGATCTTCATGGCAATTCTGATTTTTGTACAGTTATGCTAAACCTACAAAAATCTGATGGCACATCACATAACCGGGTTAATGGGCGATTTGTTTATAACGGTAATCCGATAGAAATTAATTCGGGTGTCGATGTTACATTGAAAAATATTTTTAACAATGGAATAAATAGTACAATCAATACAACATCTTTATTTGATTTTAACGTGCTTGCCGGAACGTATAAATTATCTGCTTATAATGATAAAGAGCGCATTAAAGGCGTCACAACTTATGATTTGGTTATTATATTAAAGCATATTTTACAATTAGAAGAATTTGATAATCCTTATTCTTATTTTGCAGCGGATGTTAGAAAAGATGATGTAATCAATGCTCTTGACATTATACAATTGAGGAGAATAATTTTAGGCATAATTGATTCGTTTCCTCAGAATACAAGTTGGAGGTTTGGAAATGCTATGCAAGTATTCGATTCTATTCCTGAAGCATTGGATATAGGATTGGAGGAAAATGTCATATTTTCACTAGATCAGGACACGTCAATTACTCGTAATTTAATACCGGTAAAAACCGGTGATGTAAATCATTCTAATATATATTATGGTATTCATAATGGTATTGACAATAACCAACAATCAATTGAACCTAAATATTCTTCAATTATTGATTTTTCTCGAAATGATGGGGATTATCAGAATTATAGTATAAGAAATGAAAATGATACTGTTTCATTTAATATCGAAGAATACCTTGTCGAGCCGGGGCAGGAAATTTGTATCCCTATTACAGTTAAACATTTTACTGACATAGCAGGTTTTCAATTTCCTGTTTCGTGGGACAAAAATGTTTTGGCACTAAAGGGTATAGAAAATACATCACCTTTCCTCAGTAATTTTGGTAATGTATATTTTTCCAATAAATATGCTGAAAATGGTGAAATATTTGCTGTTTGGACGAATAATTCAGGGTATAAAACTACATTGGATGACGGCACAGCATTATTTGAGCTTTGTTTCACTGTATCTAAAGCAGCACCTTTATATACTTCTTTGGATTTTAATAGTAATCACGGATTTAAAGCGGGGGTATTTGATTATTTAAATCCTATTCCTTTTGTATTTAATTCAGGACAATTAGCAAATAGCGCTGGATGTCTTACTTTTAAAACGGTAAAATTGAATGATTTTCATAGTGATATGTCAAAAACGATTTTGGCAGAAGATTTGTATATTGGTGAAGAACCGGGTGATACTTTATTGGTAAATGGCAATCCGAGTATTGAATTTAATTGTAGTAATAAGGGATTAAATGATGTAATTCTTTCTGTAACACATTCTAATGGTGAAAAAGAAGAGTGTACAATTCATATCAATGTAAAAGATGTAGTTCCCCCTGTTCCTGTGTGTAATCAAAATGTAATGGTAACTTTAGGGGATGATGGTATTGCAAAGGTATCCGCAAAAACCTTTGATAACGGTTCATTTGACAATTGTCAGTCATTGTTTTTCAAGGTTATAAGATGGAATGATTATAATGACTATGGTTTTGGTTGCGCATATTATCAGGAAGACGATGACCCTACAACAGATCAAATAGATATGTGGTATGATGATGAAGCCGTTTTCTGTTGTGAAGATTTAGTTTCTAACGTTATGTTTGATTTGAGAGTATTTGATACAGATCCGGGTGCAGGGCCTGTTAATCCTCATAGGATGAAAGCCGGAGGTGATTTGTATGGGAGATTCAATGATTGTCTAGTTTATTTGGAAGTCAATTGTGAAGCAGAACCAGTATTGGATTGTCCGCCTCTAACAGTAAACTGTGAAGACAGCCTTGATCCTAATAAGAATCCTGAAATAAAACCGGAATTAGTTAGCCTTTGCGATGCTTTGTTGGATTATAAAGATAGAATCGATAATGCATCATCTTGTGAGTCTGAGATAATCAGAACTTGGACTGCAACAGGTTGTGGAAAAATAGTACAATGTGAGCAACATTTAAAAATAGAGGGAAGAAAACCCTTTAACCCATGCACAATAGAATTTCCGAAAGACATAATTATTGATACAAATACCGGCAGTCAATCTTTTGGTGAACCGGTTTGGGATGGTAATAATTGTAATATTGTTACTGCTGAAATTTTAAAAGCAGATACTTTCTTATTACCGGAAGAGCAAATTAAGATAATAAAAGACTGGGCGATTATTGATTGGTGTAAATATGTACCAAATTCAGGTGCTGAAGACAACATTGATGCCATAATTGGAAGAAAATTGGATTGCAGTAATTTGGTAGAAGATGGGTTTTATAGATACTCTCAGATTATAATACTCAACTATGAATCCAATTCGGGTGCTGTCAAATTTAATTTTCCTGCAAACTCCTGTGTGGCTCAAGGGAAAAGTATTTGTGTGCCAATGTCCGTTAAGAATTTCAATAAAATTACAGGCTTTCAAATGTCCATTACGTGGGATGAAAGTATATTGAAATTTGATAGCTTAAAGCTGTCTGAAAATTATTTTTTAAAAAAGGATTTTCCCAGTTATAAAATAGGAAATAAAATAAGATTAGTATGGGTTGATGGTTCCGTACAGGGTTTGAGTTTGAAGGATAACACAATAATTTTCAAACTGTGTTTTACTGCGATTGGTGAAAAGGGAGAAGTTAGTTATTTGAATGAAACAAATAATGACCTCATAACAGAAGTAATCGATTTAGATGGGAATCGCCTTGATTATACATTTCGTGAAGGTAAAGTGTCTATCGTTAATAAATCATGTCCGGACACTTTTTCTATATCCTTAAACTCATTGTGTTCTGCGACAGTTAATGCAATAGACCTTTATACAGGGCAAGATCCTATTTCGAACGTTTTGATAAATGGTAAAACTACATTAGAGTTGGGTGCTGATAATCTAGGATTGAATTGTTATACTCTTTTGGCAACGAAAGAAGATGGTTCAAAAGAGGAATGCTCTGTTCTTATCAACGTGAAAGATGAAATTCCACCCATTGCGATATGTGATAGTAATACTAGCGTATCTTTGACATCAAACAATACTGCAAAAGTTTTTGCTGAAACTTTTGATGCCGGTTCTTATGACAATTGTCAACCTGTTTATTTTAAAGTTTTAAGAGTAGATGATAATTCCAATTATGATGGAGGTTGTATTGATGAAAATGGCGATGACAATCCCGAGACAAATGCCATAGATGTTTGGTACGATGATAATGTAAGTTTTTGTATTGAAGATGTGGACAATGTTGTTTTGGTGGCTTTGAGGGTATTTGATACAAATCCCGGAACAGGCTATGTTGATCCGGATAGAATGAAATCAGGAGGCGATTTATATGGAAGATATAATGATTGTTTTACCAAAGTTAAAATAGAAAATAAACAAAATGATTTGACCTGTATTCACCATTTGAATATATCCGTTGATACCAATGAGATTATAGAAATAACACCACAAATGCTTTTGGAAGGTAATCAATTAAATAATAGCCAATATTCTGTACAGATTTTTGATAATAGAAATAGTACTGTTCCTCAAGATGATAATATTATTGATTTTTCTGATCATGGAAAAACATACTATGCTACCGTATCAGATATACAAACCGGTAATTATTGTACAAGTATTTTACATATAGGTTGTGACAAAACAATTACAATTGATGATATTCAATGGCCCTGTGATCTTGAATTGAGTATTTGTGATACATTGGATTTAAAATTTTCTCCTGATTCATTAATATTTTTAGGCGCACCTATCGAATGTACTAAACCTATTATAAATAATGATTGTAGTCTAACATCATATGCCTATGAAGATGTATTGTTTCATTTTGATAATTATTATAAATTAATAAGGGAGTGGTATGTTATAGATTGGTACAAATATAACTCATCAGAAAATGAGGGATTATATAGATATACTCAAGTTATTATATTTAATTTCGATTTGGAATTTAGTGGAGTTATTTGCGATACTCTTCCTTGGAATACACCTGTAGGAGATTGTGCAAGTGGTCATACACTGGATGATGATGTCGAATGGCCTGCTGATATTGTAGTCAATACACTCAATATCACTCCTGATAATTTGAAGCACAATAATAATATACATCCAAATGATGTTGAACCTTTAATAATCAATGATTGTAATGATTTTTATGACTTTATATATCAGGATAAAACAATTGTTAATAACGATAGCTTTACAATAGTAAATAGAACTTGGACAATATCTAATGATTTTAACGGAGAAGTTTATCAATATACCCAAAAAATAGAAGTTAAAGCTAGATTGTATAGAGGTGGAATTTGCACATATACTGAGAATTATAATCCCATTCCTAATGTTGAAGTTATCAACGACTATTTTACTTCAGAAGATGGATGTGTTTCTTTGGAAAATATTGCTCAAAATACTATAATTGCACCGAAGAAGGACGATGATTGGAAATCAGGACTTGATTATTTTGATATAATATTTTTGCGTAAGTATCTTTATGGACAATTATCGCTTAGTCCATACCAAAAAATCGCTGCGGATATTGACGAAAGTGGTTTTATAACATCGTTGGATTTGATATTGTTGAATAAAATTATTTTAGGAACTTACGTACCACCGGCAGAAGCAAAAGTTTGGAAATTTGTTGATGCTATGTATCAATTCCCCTTAGGAAATAAAGTTCCTGTTGATTATCCCTCTACTATTAAGATTGATACTTCAAGCTATAATCAGTCATTTATTGGTATAAAAATGGGAGACTTGTATAATGGTAATATGGTAAGTGGATTGAAAAAGACGGACATTTCTTCACAGGATGAAATTCTAAACAAAGGTGAGTATTATGATATAGATATTTTGAGTAACGGTAATTTCAATATAGAGGGAATTCAATTAGACCTGGAAATCAATTCGGAAAATATTGAATTGATTAACCTGTCAAGTGATGTCCTAAAAGATTTTTCTGTGGCTAATAATGTTGTAATAGAAAATGATAGAATCAAAATATTGTACTCTAAAGATTATCAGACAAATGATAATTATTTAGTCGAACCCGGAAGTGTTTTGTTTACTTTGAAACTTAAAGCAAAACAAAATGCTATTCTTCACGAAAGCCTTGGATTAAATCAGAATAAGGCAACTAATATACTTAAATCGATAACTGAGGATTTGCCATATCAGCTTTTTATGAAATGGAAAAATAAAGTGTCCAATAAAACATATAATATTTCAAGTAATTTCGATATTAGATTGTATCCACAACCGGCAAGTGATTGTGTTTATGTTCGATTAAAAAATAGTTCAGTTCGAAATGTAAATTATATCATTACAAATATAGTTGGAGAAGTAGTCCAAAATGGTAGATTAAATAATAATAGGATAGGTGTTTCTCATTTACAAACAGGCTTATATTTTGTTAATTTTTACGATAAAGACGGTAAGATTGCAACGAAAAAGATGATTGTTAGTAGATAATTACCTTATAGCCTCTAAGGCGTTATATTCAAATTGAATAGGTCGCAATCTACAAATTGCGACCTTTTTGTTTGAGACATGGTGGGTAAACTCCAACTTTAATCTTTAAAACCAAAAAGCCCCATCACAAACCCTGAGCCATCCTGCTGGTCAGAGATCTCTCTTGACTCAACCACTCTCCACTCTCACCACCCTAAGCCAAAGGGTCTTTGACCTCTTAGCAAATACAAAAAACAGATGTCGTCAATCGGCATTTGACGATAGAAATTCTCACACGCTCCTTCTACTTTCAAAATGGTATTCAATTTAGTTCAAACCCAATAAAAGGAGAAAGAGTCAGTTTACCCTGTGAAATAGGCTTTGCCTAAATTGAAAATTTATTTTACTGGGTTTACCCTGTGAAATTCGTGATAACGAGTAGTTCATCAGGGGGAAATGAGGTTTTATTCTCTACTTCCTCAATGAGTTCAAGGCACTTCCTGCTTTAAACCAATCGATTTGCTGCTCATTATAAGTATGATTTACTTTGATAATATCAATAGATTTATCTTTGTGCTCAATTTCGACTGTCAACTGCTTACCCGGAGCAAAATCCTTCAAATCCACAAAACTGAATCTATCGTCCTCTTGTACCAAATCGTAGTCCGCTTCATTGGCAAAAGTCAAACCAAGCATTCCTTGTTTTTTAAGATTTGTCTCGTGAATTCTGGCAAATGATTTTACTATAACTGCGATTACACCAAGATGCCTTGGTTCCATAGCTGCGTGTTCTCTTGAAGAACCTTCGCCGTAATTATGGTCTCCAACTATCACAGATTGAAGTTTTGCCGCTTTCAAATCTCTGGCAACTTTTGGTACTGCTTCATATTCTCCTGTCAATGGATTTTTGGTCTTACCCACTTCTTTTGTGAATGCATTAACCCCACCGATTAACATATTATTTGAAATATTATCAAGATGTCCCCTGAACTTCAACCAAGGACCTGCCATTGATATATGGTCTGTGGTACATTTTCCAAAAGCTTTAAGCAATAGAGGAGCATTGTAAATATTATCTCCATTCCAAGCAGGAAACGGACTCAATAACTGCAATCTGTCTGAGAGTGGATTTACCACAATTTCGATATCACTACCATCTTCTGCCGGAGCAATATAACCTGAATCCTTCACTTCAAATCCTTTCTCAGGCAATTCCCATCCTTTTGGCAAATCAAGTTTTACTTCTTCTCCTTTATCGTTTTTTACGGTATCTCTGCTGGGATCGAAGTCCAATCTTCCGGATATTGCCAGAGCCATCACCATTTCGGGTGATGCTACAAAAGCATTTGTATTGGGATTACCATCTGCTCTTTTGGCAAAATTCCTATTGAATGAATGTACAATAGTATTCTTAGGATTACCTTCGATATCATCTCTTTTCCATTGACCTATACACGGTCCACAAGCATTGGTGAATATCCGACCACCCAATTCTTTGAATGTATCAAGTATCCCGTCTCTTTCAGCTGTATATCTTACTTGCTCGGATCCCGGATTTATACCCAAGCCGGCTTTTAATTTTATGCCTTGAGCTAATGCTTGTCTGGCTATAGAAGCTGCTCTAGACAAATCCTCATAAGAAGAGTTGGTACAAGAACCAATCAAACCCCATTGTACTTCCAATGGCCAACCATTTGCAGGAGCTTCATCCTTCATTTTATCAATTGGAGTATCCCTATCCGGTGTGAACGGACCGTTTAGATATGGTCTAAGTTCATCCAGATTAATTTCTATTAATTGATCGTAATAATCATTAGGGTTAGCTATAACTTCAGGGTCTGATTTCAAGTAATCCTTGATCTCATTGGCTGCGTCAGCTACATCTGATCTACCGGTTGCTCTCAAGTATCTTTCCATCGCTGTGTCATAAGCAAAATTGGAATTAGTTGCACCTACTTCAGCGCCCATATTACATATAGTTCCTTTACCTGTTGCAGACAATGACTCTGCACCTTCTCCGAAATATTCTATTATGGCACCAGTCCCACCTTTAGCAGTCAAGATTCCTGCTACTTTAAGTATAATATCTTTTGGTGCAGCCCAACCGTTGAGTTTACCTGTTAATTTCACACCTATTAATTTTGGAAATTTCAATTCCCAAGGCATATCAGCCATTACATCAACAGCATCCGCACCCCCAACGCCAATAGCTACCATTCCGAGTCCTCCTGCATTTACCGTGTGAGAATCGGTACCAATCATCAATCCTCCCGGATAAGCATAATTCTCAAGAACTACTTGGTGAATAATACCTGCACCCGGTTTCCAAAATCCAATACCATATTTGCTTGATACAGATTCCAAAAAATTATATACCTCATTGTTTCTATTCAATGCTTCCTGAAGATCCTTATCCGCACCATCATGCGCTTGAATCAAATGATCAAGATGCACAGAAGAGGGTACAGCTACTTTTTTCTTTCCCGCAAGCATAAATTGCAAAAGTGCCATTTGTGCCGTTGCGTCTTGCATAGCCACTCTGTCAACTTTAAAGTCAACATAATCTTTTCCTCTCTTATATATTGTCGTAGGATCTCCATCCCATAGATGAGAATATAATATTTTTTCAGTCAATGTCATTGGTCTGCCCAACAATTTCCTCGCTTTATCAATCTTGCCGGGAATTGTTTGATAAACTTTTTTTATCATATCTATATCAAAAGCCATATGTTTAAATTTTATCAGATTAAAAAAATGTGATTTTTTTCCGACTGCGAAATTACAAAAATTTGTTGTTTATTCGAGAAAAACAATAGATAGTTGCATAGAACAGCTATAATTTTAACCTATCTAAATTAAATAAGTTTTAAAAATCGTAAGAATATGTATCTAAAAAGGTGTATTTTATTTTTTTCGTTTTTTTGCAACACTACCCTCCCGCAGAAACCTTTGTAGGTTTTACGGTCTAACTCCCCGTATCGTCGTAAAATTCGAAACCACCCCCTGTCATTTTATCAAAATCCAAGATCACCAACCCTCAGGATTGCCAAATTTGTATAAAATATTGATTTTATCAGATCTGGAAATACCTCCCGGATTTATCCCCGGTTTGCCTTGTGGAATGCTTGTATTTAATTTATTGAAATATTCAATCCAGGATTCAAAATATTCCCCTGTTGCACTATTTTTATAACTCATTGGCATAAGCGTAAAAAGATTTTTTCCTGCATTATCTTTAAATGCGAAATACACTAATTCGGAACAGTAATAGTTATCATTGTTTATGTCAAATACATCATCATACGGCTTACCGATATATTTTTTCAAAATGCTCAATGCATTCTTAACAAGCTTATCATCTTTCAGCCTACCTACGACAACTTTTGGCCTTCCATATCTGTCTTTGTACCTGTACAGAAAATCATCCAAACTCACTTCTCGTACTTTATCTCCCATCGCCTCCAAGACAGTCACATTATCGTTTTTTATCTTGGAAACAATTCCTATATGTGAAAAATGTGCACTATCTATTCCAAAAGTCACACTTTCAATTGCATCACACAATGCACCACAATCCAAATCCTGAAACAGCAAATCCCCTTCTTTTAACAATGCTCCGCTCTCAATCACCGGAATATCAATTTTAAATTCACTATCTTGTTTTACATTTATTTCTTGCAATACTACAATATCAGGATCTACTTCAAATTTTGTATTTTGGTCTGTAAATTCTTTATCAATAGGTAGTGCAAACAGCTCATCAACTGTTTTAACAGACAGATGATAGTCTATCTTTTTTCTATTGAAATTACTTAGCCTAATAGGTAAGTCAATATCAAAAACACCGTCATTTTGCCTGACTTTTACATACAAAACATTATCTTTAATCTTCCATGCAATATCGAGTTTTGGATATCCCGGCTTTCTCAACCATTGGTCAAAAAAGCTCTTCAATCTCATACCGGATACACTTTCCGCAATCGCTCTAAAATCTCCCGTTGTAGCATTTGAATTCCTGTATTTTTTATAATAGGTTCTCAATAGCTTATAAAAATTGTTTTTACCTATTTTATTTCTAAGCATATGCAAAAACCAAGCTCCTTTTTCATAAGAATTAGGGTTCAATAGCCTATTCCAATCAGTTACGGTGGTATCAATCACCGGTTTTGATACACTTGAATTGTACCGGATTACTTTTGCTCTTTCGGTAGCCATTCTTTCTTTCATCTTTTCAGTTCCGTATTTATACTCTAAAAACATATCCGTCAAATACGTGGCAAATCCCTCACTGAGCCATATATCATACCAGGACTTTTCCGTAGCACTATTGCCAAACCATTGGTGTGCTACTTCGTGTGCTATAAGGGGCTCAACCTGATGTTTTCCATTAACGGAATTTTCATAGTAAAAGATATTTCCTGCATTTTCCATCCCTCCGTATCTGGTCTTGGATTGTACATTAGCAAGTTTCAGATACGAGTATTCACCAATCGAATCAATGTAGTATTTCATAACCTCCATAGCCGGTAAATAGTCGTCCAAACCGCCTTTTGGTGCGGGATGAAATACCCAAGAACTAATAGGAATACCATAAACTTCTCCATATTGTTTTATATCAAAATCAGCAACTCCTATCACCATCACTTTAGTCGCTAAAGGAATATCTTTTGTGCTAAAGTGATAATAATTATAGCCGTTATCAATCCTCTTTTTTTCTACCAATACACCATTGGCTATAACATCATAATGTTGTGGTGCTCTCACGGTAAAATCCACACTTGCCTTATCTGAAAGATGATCGATTACACTCAACCAATTATGAGCTCTATTTGGCCAATTGTCACCAAAAAAAGTTCTTTTCCCGAATTTGTTTTTGGATATCACAAGCCCGTCAGCGGGGATTCCACTGTACTTGATTTTTATCTTTGCATCATCATCTTTTTGCCAATTGCCTGAAATGTAAAGCTTGTCATTTTTTTGATGATACTCCAAAACATCATTTCCTTGCATTGCAGAGCTGACAACCATTCCTTTCTCTCCTTCTTTGTTTTTAAGGTCAAGATAAAATGATTGTATATTCTGTTTGAATTTCAAACTAATCCCTGCAGTCACAACAATCAAATCGCTTTTGTCCGATAATTTTATATCAAAATCATAATGCAAAATATCGATTTTATTAAGTTGCGGGTTTTGTTTTTCTGCTTGAGAATACAAATTTATTATTCCCATAATTAAAATCAAAGATAATACTATTCGGTTCATTTCAATATGTTTTTCAGTTTATTTGGATTTTGTCGCGTATCAAAAACTGAAAGAATCCTTAGCTCTTTAGTTGTAAATTCATAAATTAGTAAGTAATCTTTAACAACTTTGATTCTAATGTTTTCTTTGTTCGAAACTCTACCTATATTTGGATGAATTGCAAGTAATTCTGCAGCTTTAATGAATAGTCTATTTAGTTTTTTACTATAAACTTTTGATTTGTTCCTTTTGTTCCAATATGAAAAAATGGATTTTCTATCTTCTTGGGCTCTTCTTGACCAAATTATTTGTCGAACCATTCTTCAAATTCTTTATTAGCTTCTGAGTGTGATAAGTAATTTCCATTACTTATTTGTTCTCTTGCAATAGATACCGCTTTCTCCATATCTTCTGATAAAGCATATGGGTTTTCAATATCAATAATTTCGATATCTATTAATCGAGATGCTTCCCTGAGTAACTCATCATTTTCAATTGAACTGATTTTATCTATCAGTTTTTGCCTAAGCTCCGCTATTGACATAATTTATAACTTTTGATTCACTAATAGAAACAAATTTCTCAAACAATTTGTTCCATTACAATTTCACTACTCTCTCAACTTTCCCATTTTTTGTACTAAAGATACAAATTACCTCTTTATAGGTGTATTTCATTTTTTCGCTTTTCCTATTCTTTGCCTCTGACTCCTAAAGGAGAATCAACCCGCAACGCGAAAAAATGAAATGCGCCCCTCTTTATTATCGCTAATATCTATAATATTTTTTCAAAATTCAAATTCGATTGAACGAGTTCTGTGCCAATTTGGTCAAACATATTCAAGGTGGTTTTATACTTCGATTCTACTGTAAATCTTTCAATCACTTTAGTTAACCACATTGTCGTTTTTAATAATTAGTTAACAAATATTCTCCAAAGCTGTGCTACTACAAATGTAACTACGAAACCTATAATTACAGGCAAAATTGATGCTAAAACTGTCCATTTCATACTTTTTGTCTCCTTGTAAATAGTATAAATGGTAGTACTGCAAGGATTGTGAAGCAAACTAAATAACATCACATTTATAGCGGTCAGAAGCGTCCATCCACCTGCTTTTAGGACAGAAGCAGTATCGTTGACAGAGTCTAATTCAAACATCACTCCTGCCCCTTCTCCTACATTCAAGCCTGTTACCAATACGGTAAGCATCAATATAGTAGGTATCACTATTTCATTGGCAGGAATGGCAACGATATACGCCAATAATATCACCCCGTTCAGACCGATAAGAAAACCAAATCCGTCAAGATAATGAATCATCCAAGCAGCAATGCTTTGCTCTCCGATATACAAATTGGAAATCAACCAAATCACAGCACCGGCAGGAGCAGCAAATACTATCGCACGCCACAAAACAATCAGAGTTCTATCTATAATAGAAGTATATATCGTCCTCCAAAAATCAGGTGGTCTGTAGGGAGGTAACTCCAGGTTGAATGTTGATACCTCCCCTTTTAAAAGGGTTTTGGATAATGCCCAAGACACAAAAAACATAAAGAAGATACCCAAAACTGCAATACCAAACACAGCTCCAAGCGAGACAATACTTGATAGAGAGGCGGGGACAACAGCACCAATAAATATTGTTGCCAATAGTATTTGTGTTGGCCATCGACCATTGCATAGTGAAAAATTATTGGTGATTATAGCTATCAATCTCTCTCTTGGACTATCTATTATTCTTGTAGCAACAACACCAGCAGCATTGCAACCAAAGCCCATACTCATCGTCAATGCTTGCTTGCCGTGAGCTCCGGATTTTTTGAATAAATAATCGAGATTAAACGCCACTCTTGGCAAATAACCAAAATCTTCCAATAGTGTAAATAGCGGAAAAAATATAGCCATTGGAGGTAGCATTACAGCGATTACCCAAGCCACAGCCAAATATACGCCATCGATTAAAAAGCCTGACAGCCACCAAGGAAAATTCAGACTCGCTGCAAAGGATTTCAGCATAGGCCTTACATCACCTAATAAAATATCAGCTAAAAATGCAGAGGGGTAATTTGCTCCTTTTATGGTAATCCACAACACCAATGCTAATATCGAAAACATAATCGGAAAACCCCAAACTCTGCTTGTGACGATCCTGTCAATTTTATTGTCTAATCGCTCTTTTCTATCTCTGTTTTTGTCAATGATAGCATCTTCGACTATTTCAGCTGCGTCTGCGTAAATACCTTCAGCAAGATTGTCATGAAAATCATCTCCGATTTTCCAACGCAACTCGTTTGCCAATGCTATTATATTATGTATATTCTTTTTATCCATTATTCTTAGTTCACACAAAAACTCCTGATTCCAATGCCTCAATAATCTGATTATCTCCTTCAAGTAATCTAAATGCAATCCATCTGCTATTTGGAATATTGGGAAATTCTTTTTTTATCTTATCGCTTAAAATCCTAACAGCTTCTTCAATATCTTTGGGTATATTTTTAATCCTATGAGGCTTGCAGATGATTTTTCCACTTGCCACATCACTTATAGTTTGTATCAGTTCCGGTATTCCTTCTTTGTATCTCGCACTAGCCGGCACAACCGGAATTCCTAAATCTTTGGCTAGTGACCTGATATTGATCTCAATATTATTCCTTTTGGCTTCATCCATTAGATTCAGACACAAAACAGCCTTATCTGTAATTTCTAAAATCTGCAGTACCAAATTGAGATTTCTTTCCAATCTATTAGCATCTACAACGATGACAGTAACATCCGGTTTTCCGAATAAAATAAAATTTCTGGCAACCTCTTCATCTTCCGAAGTTGACAAAAGGGAATATGTTCCGGGCAAATCGACAAGTTTGTATTTTTTTTCATTGTATTGAAAAGCGCCTTCTGCTCTTGTTACTGTTTTTCCCGGCCAATTGCCTGTATGTTGCCTCAATCCGGTCAGAGCGTTGAACACAGTACTTTTACCCGTATTGGGATTTCCTGCCAGTGCCACTATATAATCAAAATCAGTAGTATCCACACCGAGTTTTTTCAGTCCATCTGCATTGAAATGTTCACAGTTTTCACAATTGCTATGTGGTAATACATCCATATCAATCTTTTTTTATTAATATCTTCCTCGCTTGGTCATCGCGCAATGCAATGGTAGTCCCTTTAACAAAATACGCCGTTGGTTCACCAAAAGGGTTGACCAAATCAATGCTTATTTCAGCTCCTTTCACAAATCCCAAATCCAATAATCTTCTTCGGCTGTCACCCCTACTTTCTTTGGAAATACCTTCAATTATTGCTTTCTCATCCGGTTTGAGTCCGGTAAGCCTTATCACGTTATCTTCCAATATTTCCTCAGGAGTATTTACTATCGAAACTTTAATATTGGCTGCTACAATGGGCGCCAGTCTATATTCTTCCCCCTCTGAATAAAAAGTTACTCTGGTAGAGTTATTCTCCAAAACTTTTATTTGAGAACCAATATGAATATTCTCCGCCAAAATTTGTTTATAAATAATCTCCGGGTTATCATCAATATTGATTATTTTACCGATGTCTCCAACTTTCAATCCTGATAGAGGAATACTATCCAATTCTGCAATTTTCCCGCTTATTGTAGGGATAGGGTCACCATGAGGGTCAAATATCGGATTACCCAATGAAGATGCTAATTTTCCAGCTTCTTCATCATCTGTTTCATGTTCTTTCTGTTCAGCTATACCGTGCCATTCGGACTTATCAAAACCCGTTTTTTCCGCTAAATATCGCTCCCAAAGCCTGTGCACTCTCACTATTTTCAATGCATAATCATGCCCTTCTTCAGTCAATTTCAAATACTCTCCCTCGAAATATACAAGATTCCCATCAATCATTTTATCTATACCGGAAATAATAATAGAATCTCTATACCCCAAAGCATTTACTAGAAAATTAATCCCGATTTGTTTATCCTCACTATGATACAATTGCTTCAATATATCTTCAATTACAATTTTATCATCTACCCTATAAACACTCCTTATTTTCCAAAACAATCCTCTGTTCGGTCTAAACAATAAAAACAATACCATTGATACAACAATGAAAATCAAAAGTGCATATGTAGGATTGTAAGAATACATTATAAATTTTAAATATTTTCCCTTTCTATTAACACAAAAATACATAGCTTTTTGTTTTTGAACTTAGGAATTATTAATAAATTTGGATATACTACAGGGAAAACCACAATAAACATAAAAAAATCAAAAGTCCTTTGGATAACTTGAACTTATCCTCCGATTTTTTGGAAAATGCGGAATAAAAATATAAATTTGTTCCGTATATAACATAGTTCTACGCAACAAGATAAAATGCCAAGATTATTAAAAAAGGATAGTATAAGGCTTGCAGAAGCAAGTATTGAAAGTTTAGCACTTGCCCAACTCGGTGTCTCATCTTTTCATAGATCAGAACACAAAGAGAACATAGTAAGATATGCACCAGAAACAGGTCTTATTGGTTCATCTATTGAGCTTATTATGAGTTCTGTGCTAGTACAAGCATACAATAAAAGTATCGTGATTAGAAATGGATTGAGGTACAAAACAGCCGTTGAAATATTAGCAGATTTTCGAGCTTTATTACGTCAAAGATCAACAAATGTCTCCTTTCTAGTTAATGGTGTAAACGATTCAAATGGACATTTAGATTTGCTACTGAAACTGACAGAAAGATTCAGAGTAATCATTACTGCAAGGGCAAATGCCCTTCATAATGGGATTGGGTTGAATTTTGATGTTCTGTCGGTCTTGTTCCAAGAAGTTTCCTCGTTTATTTCACTTATTGCTAAATCAAATAACTATACTCCATATATTAACGAAATACCTAAACTAATTGTCCTTAAAAAAGAGAAGCAGTTATTAATTGACGAGATTTATCAAAGTCTTAGTTCTGAAAGAAATCAAGAAAGACAAATAAATCATATCGCTTCTCTATTTTTACTGTTACCAGAAATACCAAATAATCTACCTGATTGGCTCCTAAATTTTGAGCGGCTTAATATTGCACCTAGAGAAGTTGATATCGTAAGTCTAATTAGTAATTTAGAAAGAGCTAATCCAATGACCTTAAGGCGAGTTCGTCAAGGTGGTGAAATGGTTCCTGTAAGAATTGACAACACTAATCCTAATGCTATTCCAGTTCAACCTCAATATTTAAGAGGTCAATTTACTCAGTTCAGAGATCAATTTTTCGCAGATTGTGCGACAGCAAATGGAAGATTGACAAACGGTCAATTAGACTTGCCTCCTACAATTTCGTTATGTAGGCTTTTCTGTCATGGATTTTCTGATTTCAAGATATTGACACAAGAATCTCCAACTTTAACCCCACATCAAGTTTGGCCTAATGTTGCCGCCGCGATGAAAGTAGCATCAAATAGTATCACGTTTCCATCATGGTACATTATACGAAAAACCGAAGACTTAAATCAATTGAGAGCTCTACTAACTCAATCCATGGAATATGGAAATCGACCATACTCTAATAATATTACTGAAATAATTCATGGAATAGATGCTCTAATAAATGATCAAGTAATCGATACATCACGAGCTTTCTATTCTAGCTCATTAATCCGATTTGAGCAAATAAAAAATAATTATGACAACTTTAACCTCAAATCTTCAAAAGCTGAATATGATTTGTCTGAAATAATGGCAAATGAAGTAAGAGAGTTTGATGAAGGAAATCTAAGTATATATGAGATGGGTAGAATAATAAAAGAAAATGATGAACTTTCCTATAAATGTAGAAGGTACTGGATGACTAAAATAGCCAAAGCATCGTATGAGTTAGAGTCTATGCCATTTTTATTTAGTATATATGAAGACCCTGAATACAATGTTTGTAAAACAGAAATCAAAAAAACTCTGCGTTCAATTGATCTGATAACCTTTGGACCAAAAACAATCGAAGATGATGCGTAGAACACTAGTGCGCCAAGAACGAAGTTATTCCAGTATTAATTTCTTGTTCTTTAAAAACCCTTTGAACTTCCATTTATATGGTTTAGCAAACCATTCATTCGAGAAAAGTATATAGTCTTTTAGAGCG
>JALVEE010000012.1 GCA_027008645.1 Saprospiraceae bacterium | reverse complement strand
GATTATCTTTTTTAATAGAATAAGCCGTATATAAATACAATAAAGGACCATAAAAAAGAGGAAAAGGGACAGTCAATCCAATCAAATGAGGATATTTTATCCAATAACCATTTAAGTGTAAATAATAGCTCAATAAATGAAATGCGATAACAAGCATCCAAAAAGATAAAACTTTGTCAGGCAAAGACTTTCCTTTTTTGTTTTGCAATAAAAGAAACTGAAAAAAAGCTATAAAAATTCCGATTGTAATAATTATTTTCATTTACGTCCTTTTTATATTTTCACCTGTTCCGATATATACATTATTAAAGAAGAATTTATCTTTGACGGAAAATTCAGAAAATATTTTTTCTGCATATTTTATTGTATTTCTGTTTGTTTCCGCATCAGCAAGGTAATCGACAATCTTTGTTAGCCAATCATTTTTTTCTCTATACCAATCCAGCAATCCTATTTTAGCATTTTCTTTTAGTAATGAAGCAGATGTTTTCATAACTTTTTTCCAATCCGGAATTACAGAAAAGGCAAGTTCTCCAATTAAAATATCAAAATCGGCATTTATATCTTTATCAAGCAAAAATTTTCTGTTTAAATCTCTCGCATCTGCATTAATCAGCTTTATATTTTCCCAATTATTCTTTTTTATTCTTTTTTGAGCGATTTTAAGCATCTCTTTTGAATAATCAAGGGCGATTATTTCACCTGCATTTCTGATTTTTTCTTCAATTATTTTAAAATTTTGTCCGGTTCCGCAAGCAATAATAAAAACCCTGTCACCTTTTTTTATTTCCAAATTTTTAATAAGCTCTTTTCTTGCTTTTTTATATAGCAAAGTAGTAAAAAAATCATAGGATTTTGCTATTTTATCGTACCATTTCATTTTGGATATTTCTATTTTTTCAGAAACGGTTTTAACTCTCTGTTATTATTGTATCAGTCACTCCATATATTGTATCTATAGTATCGCAATTCCCATTGAAATGAAAAGTATTAATGTAATTATTAGTCCCCAGTATATTTTAGAGTATTTGGCTTTCTCACTTGGATTGTTCGTTTTGTTTATTAAATTTTTAAAATTGGGGATGTCTTTAAAATGTCCATACCAATAATTCACTTTATAACCATTCTCCGATAAAATTGATTTAATTGTATACCATAATACATTTCCAATTACTACAAGAATTATGAGAAAAAAGAAAATAATACTATTCATATTCTGTTTTTTTAATCCTAATTGGCTATAACTCCATAATATACTGTACAAATATATCCCTTTATCCCACACTTTCCAAAAAAATCTTAAAATAAAATTCCACTTTACGGATTCATTCCTCCACATCAAATCCTACATTTTCTTTTATTAGCATCTTTGCATTTTTATTAATGTATATTGCTTTTATTTGCGAATTGACATTGACTTCCAAGCGATATTTGTAATACTCAGGCGGTGGAATTGTCACCTTGTCTGTCGAAGAGGGAACTTGATTGTTGGACCAATTACCCGGTTCATTCCAATCATTATTAACCTGCCCTATCCAATAAATACCGTATTCATAAGCACCGATGTCGGGTTTTGCCAATAGCGAACGCGGTATGCTATCCCTGTCAAAAGAGATGGAATCCAAGTATATTCCCGCTTCAATTGCCGGTGAATTGTCTTGCAAATGAAAATCAAAAGTCACTGTGTCAACAAATAAAGGATCTCCTATTACCGAATCTGCTCCATATACACAACTTGCAGCGTCATTGTATCCGAAAATGAGATTGTGATCCACTTGCGAAATTGTGTCTATATTTTCAATTGCGATTTGTGCACTATTCCTGCTACAGATATTATTTCTGATCAATACATCTTGCAAATCATCGTTATTTACTAAAATACCATATCCCCATCCACTCTGATAAGAACCGTTTTTGTAACAAGTATTGTTTATTACTTTTACGTGTTTAACCGGAGTAACGGTTACATTCGGATCGGCTGTAACACTACCCAGAGCTATCCCGTCCCATTTATTAAAATATGAGATATTGTTATAAAACCGCACATTTTCGAGTAGTCCTCCCATCTCCGTTTGGGCATTGAATCCATTATTACCACAATGGTGTACTGTATTGTTAAATACATCTATATTGTATGTATGTTGATCCCAAGCATCAACGTAAATACCTATACGTTCGTTAAGATGATGTACGGTATTTTGATAAACTCTGACATCGTGAGAACCTTGTTTTACGTCAATGCCTTCACCTCCATTTGTTCCCGGACCATTGTCGTGAACAAGATTTTTCAGTATATCGCAATTATGTGAATTGGCAATCGAAATACATTCTTGTTCGCCGTCATTACAAGCAAGTTCCACTTCATTGTTTTCGACCCGGACATTATTGCTGTTCCAAACACCGATACCACTCGAATAGGTATTATAAGTTTTATTGTTTTTAATCACAATAGTATCGCAATCTTCTACCCAAATACCTCCATAATCAGAGTTTTTGACATTCAATCCCGATATATCCACATATTTTCTATTCGATATGTCAATCAATCCGTTCCAGGAATTGCCCCACGAAATTCCGGTTCCATCTACTGTAACCTCATCATTTTGATAGTTTGTAAAGACGATATTTGTGCCGAATGTACCCGATTTTTCCACCAATACCCTTTCGTTATAATTGCCTTGAATGATAAATACCGTATCACCGGCAAGGACAGGACTCGCAGAAGAAGCTGCATAAGCGATTGTTTCCCAAGCATCAGCGATGGATAACCCTGAATTGGCATTATTTCCTGATGGAGAAACATAGTAATTATGAGTAGCACTTTTGGAGGCTTCGGCAGTATTGCCGTAAACTCCGATATTGACAGTATCTCCGTTAGGCATTGTTTCTTTGGAAAAATCCGAAGCGGGATATCCTCCGTCGATACAAGGGCTAAAAACATCATCTTTGACCCATTTGTTTTTGTCCCATCGGCCGGTTTTGGATTTTACGTGATAATCCATATCCCAGGGATTTAGGATATGTGCTGCTATCGATTCTCTATCAGATCCATTGCCCAATTCAAAGATTAAGCAATCATTTTTAATATATAACCAAATATGATTGTTACTTTCTTGTTTTCCTTTATTGAGTATGCTTTGTTCAGATTCGGTACTTAAACCAATATTAACCCAAACCGAAATAGATAAACCGTCGGAAGTTGATAAAGTATTCGGATATAGTACGTAATCGTCAATTCCATCAAAAAGTCCTGCATAATTACCATTGAATGCTTCTGTTGCAAAACTTGCGGTACTGTCTATGGCATTGTAATTATTCCCACTACTATCATTCCAATTATTTTCCATTT
The DNA here is from genome assembly GCA_027008645.1 of Saprospiraceae bacterium. Classification (GTDB taxonomy): domain Bacteria; phylum Bacteroidota; class Bacteroidia; order Chitinophagales; family Saprospiraceae; genus JADJGA01. Next base: position 47,189 of record JALVEE010000012.1, on the reverse strand, counting down.
TGAAATAAGCTTGCATTCCCGTTTTTATACTACTTCCCATAATATCGTCAGGCAAACCGTCATTGTACAAAACATTTACCTCGGTTATTGTCAACGCCCGGTTCCAAATAGCAAGTTCATCCATTTTCCCCTTAAACCAATATGCAGCAGCTCTATATCCACCGAGAAACAAATATCTTGTATTTGTTCCAATAGTTCCGAATCCCGGAATTTTCTTGCTTGTATGTTCTTCCCCGTCCACATATATCTTGAAAGTCTCCGTACTATTATCATAAGTTGCAACAATATGATACCATTGATTCAAAGGGAGGTGAGCACCGGCAAATAACGGATCGGAATAAATATCCGTAGTAGATGAAGCATTATTGTAATCGCCTCCGGTATTATTAAAAATAATATTATTATTCAAAATGAAAGTGTTTATGGAAGGTTCTTTATTATTGATAGCGTAACCGTCATTATTTAAGATAATATTATTTCTAACTGTGGTTTCATAACCGGAACTGCCTCCTAAATTTCCTTCATATACAATCGCATCTGTTGAGCCTTCTTCAATTACATTGTGTTCAATTATGGTATTTTGAAATCCCCCTATTTTAATTCCTGCATCTAATACAAATCCCGAACCATCATCCGTATCCCGGGTTTTAAAAATTTTATTATGATGAACGCGTACGTTTATCCTTGAATCAATAGGGTAAGTAGCGTGGTTTTGTTGACTGCCAATATGTATTCCACCGTTTTTTCCATAAATAATATTCTCATAGATCTCTGTTTGTCCTGTATGAGGTTTGTGTTGATTTTCTACTAATATTCCTGTATATCCGCCCGGTGTTTTTGTTAGATTATTTCCGATGATATTATTATGAATATCAAAAGTATCGCAGTCTTTTAATCTTATTCCGCAATTTGTTCTTGTATGAAATATTTCATTATTATAAACATCAAAATTTGAAAGTCCAACATAACAAATTCCCTCGTGGCCTGAATATTCAATTTTATTATTGTAAACATTGGAGTGGGTTGAAGTCAGGTCAGATGCAGAAAGGCGGACAATATCCCAACGGCTATTAAGTAAATGCATATTATAAATGGAAATATTATATGGAAAACGAAAATGAATCAAAGCTATATATCCTTGTCCGGCAGGTTCGGCTTGATCACCTCCATCTATATTAAAACCATAAATCTCAACATTGGAAATACTATCACCTTCCACTCCCCAGGCATCCCAACCGGTATGATTTTTTTGGCTTATTAACGGCTTATATAGTGTATTCCATCCTACACTATCTTTCAATCTAATCGTTGCGGTAGAATCTCCGGTGAGTATAGTATTGCTTGTCATTAATACAGGCTCATCGATAATATAAGTAAACTCGCCTTTCAGATAAACCGTGGTAAAACCCGCATTTGCAGCGACATAATCCAAAGCTTGATTGATTTGTACTTGATCACTTACACCGTCACAATTATAATCACCCGTTCCGTCACCTGCGACATAAACAATCGGAGGTGTTTGTGCTTTGATATTGTAAGTAAGAAAAAAAATAAAGAAATTTATAACAAATAGTTTAATGTACTTTGAAGTTGTCATTATTTTGCGTTTTTCTATCTGATAAGATTTGATAAAATAATATTGCAACATAATTTATTTTTTTAATTTTCCGATACTTTATCACTAATATTATACAGAAAAAATCCAGTAAAATTTTTATTATTCAATAATCGTTGAGCATTAAATTTTAATTATTTTTTTCATATTTATATTATTACCTATTACGAGGAAATAAATTCCAGGGTTTAAACATGATAAATTGAGTTCATTTGTTTCAATTATTCCTTTTTTCACAAGCAATCCGGTTGATGAATATATATGATAGCCTTTATTTTGGAAACTATCGTGAATGTAAATTCTCCCCTCTGTAGGATTGGGAGAAATTATATATTCGCTTTCGACGGTATTTGCAATAGATGACGGTGTCAAATATTCAAAAGCACCTATGTCAAATCCATTCCCTTGCGGTCTTAAATTGCCGTCATAATCTATTACCGGAGCTCCCGCATCCGTTCCGGCATCAATACAGGGACTTGTCGAAGTCAAATGAAAATCACTATTTATTGCATCTTCAAACATAGGATTATCCGAAATATTTCCTATTCCTGACGGAGTTTCAAATCCATTATTATAAAAATCACAGTAATTGAAATCAAAAGACAAACTGTATCCGTTTGATTCCATTTTTAGGTTTTGATAACCCGAGACAATACAATTGATCATTTTATTTTCAAAATTATTTCTCTCTACATTGACAAGTGTTGTACCTGAATAAAAAATACAATTGTAAAATATATTGGAATCCACATCCGAATCCAATTCGTAATCGTTAAAATCAATACCTATTTCCGTGTTGGTCACTATACAATTATTAAAAATATTATTTCTCCCGCAATATTGAGCATCATCATCTTCAGTCGAATCGTAAAACATAAATCCCCTTTTGCAACTATCAACCCAGCAATTGTTGAATAAATTATCACTTGCCCCATCTCTAACTATAAATCCGGCAGCATCAATGGTGACACCGATTGCTTTACAATTTTGGAATGTATTGTAACGGGAACCCCGGTGCCTTACATAAAATGCTTCATCTCTGAAATTGACTGCTATACAATTTTTTATCAAATTATTTTCACAATCTCCTTTGACGCCTATTCCATGTCCGTAATGAGGTAAATCTCCTATTCTTTCAACATAACAATTTTCAACAGTATTATTGCTTCCGAAATAAATAACTATATAATAATCCATAGCGGCTTGTACGGAAGTACTATCATCACAATAAATCTTACAATTGAATATTTTATTATAATCGCCTTCTACCAAAATTCCTTGAGCACTGGCATTTACTACAACACAATTGTTAATTTCATTATTTGATGAATAGAATTCAATGGCTTTTCCCGAATATGAATCTAAAGTATCTCCGATGTTAGTTATATAGATATTGTTGAGTGTTGTATTCAAATCATAAGTTTCCGTATGATCCATTATACCATATTCATAATTTGTTATCTGCAAGTTATTAAAGGTGATATTTTTTGAACCGTTTACATCTATTCCAATACCCGTTGATCTATTAAGGCCATCCAGTAAAGGCATTAAAATTGAATCAAATTTATCGCCGTAATCAAAAATAAAATCCGGATTATCTCTGGGAATAGATTTATAACCTTGTACTACAATTGGTTTGGTTTTTGTACCATTTTTTTCAATTTTAATATTTTCATCCGTGTAATATCCGGCTTTTACAAAAACAGTATCACCGGCTTCAACCGGACTTGCCTCAGAAAGAGCATAGCTAATGGTTCGCCAAGAATCTGTTTCACTTGTTCCACTATTATTATCATTTCCTGAAAGCGTAACAAAATAATTAATCTGAGCATTACTTGAAAATACTTTTAACAATAATATAATTAATATAAGCTTTTTCATGATTTTATTTTTTATAAATTGTTATCATTTCTTTCTTTTGACCTTTGTAGCTACATAAGTGTATATGAAGAAGATGTTTAAAAAGTTTTAAAAATGATTTTCAATTAATCACTCCAACACATCAAAAACCACATTATCTTTTATCATCATCTGTCCGTTGCCAAACAGATACAGGGTTTTTACCTGTGAATTGTCGTGTACTTCCGGTCTATTATAATAATATTTTGGTGAAGGAATCGTCACTTTGTTGGCTGATGTCGGTATCTGATTGTTTGACCAATTAGCGGCATTTCTCCAATGATTGCCCTTGAATCCCGTCCAATAAATACCGAATTCATATACTCCCAAATCTACCGTATCCATCAATGGACGCGGATTGCCTTCTTTGTCTGCATCAGGGCTCTCATAGTTATTGCCGGCATTGATACATTGGGAAGTGCTCTGAAGGTGATAATCGTGATTGGCAACATCTACAAAATTGGGATCAAAGGTAGTTATATTAGTTCCCGAAGGTGCTGCGAATCCGTTATTGTAAAAGTCCGTGTTTTCTAATATTACATTTAGCGTATAACTGTTGTCCTGATGATATGCAGTACGTGAGTAATTATTGACATTAGTCACTATGCAATTCACCAATTTATTGTCCTGATTGCTTCTGTCGCAATTGAATAAATAATCACCACTGTCAATCACACAGTTTTGAAATATATTGCTATCGCAAATGGATTCCAATTCATAATAAAAAAAGTCTATAACATTTTCACTCGTATTACGGAAAATACAATTTTCAAAAATATTATTTCTGCCTGTATATTGTGCTCCTCCATCTTCATCGGTATCATAAAACAGAACAGCACTTTCGTTGTCGATAGCCTCACAATTTCTGAAAGTATTATAGCTAGCACCGTCTCTTATAGCAAATCCATACAAGTCATATGCCTTGCAGTTCTCAAAAGTATTGAATTTACAAGCTCTGTGCCTGACATAAAATCCACCTCCGAGATTCTTGGCTGTACTGTTTTTTACCGTATTGTATTCGCAATTTCCCTTAAATCCGATACCGTGTCCGTCGTGATCCAAAACTCCTATTCTTTCCGCATAGCAGTTTTCTATTTTATTGTAATTACCTCCAAAAACAATATAATAATCCATCGCAGCACTATCCGTATCTTCATCACAATACACTTTACTATTTTCAATTGTATTATAATTTCCGTCAAAAGAATACCCTTCTGCAGCAGCGTTTTCCACAAAACAATTCTTTACTGTGTTGTATTCACCAAAGTCGCCATTGTTGTCTGCGTTTATACTTAATCCCGTACCATCATAAGAATCATTTACATCACCCAATTCGGATATTATGATATTATCAAAGGTTAAATTTGAAGAGCCGTAGGTGTAAATACCGTAATTGTAATTTGTAATCTGAATGTTTCTTAGCGAAACAAAATAATTATTATTATACTCAAATGCTCCTCCTGCGGTTGTTCTGTCACCACCGTCAAGCAACGGCATTACTGTCGCATCAAGCGCATCTCCAAAAGAATGATTGGTGTTGGGATTATCACCGGGAGTATTTTGATATCCTTCAAAAAGTATAGGCAATACTGCTGTTCCCGATTTTTGGAAATCAATATTTTCAGCACCATAATTACCGGCTTTGATATAGACAATATCCCCAGCTTGCACAGGACTGGAACTTGATGCAGCATAACTAATTGTTCTCCAAGCCAAGGCTTCACTTGTGCCTGAATTTGCGTCATTTCCTGTAGTAGAAACGTAATATATATTGCCTAAATCCGATGCCGGTCTAATCAAATATGCTTTTGGACTGATAGATCTGATATTTACTATTTGATTGAAAGTATTGGGCAAATATACGGTTCTACTTTCCGATGTATCCGTCAACTCCGTTACAGCCAAAGCCCCTGTTAAACCGTAATCTGCACCGTTGAAACTAAACGAAACGCTAAGACTATCATCAATTACATTTGGAACATCGGGCAGTGATGCATTCACCAACAATACAACGACACTATCCCCATTTTGCCAAACCGAATTTTGTACAGCAGGTCTTGTTGCTGTTTCAGGGGTTCCATAATCATATATCGTATAAGTCAAATAAGGTATTTCCCCCGTTAGGTTCAAAGGGTGAAGCATCTTGCCATAGGACATAAATTTTCGCAATTTATACCTCATCTTACCCAATCTTTTGATATAATTTGCAGCCATTTTTTTAGTTGGTGATGCATTGGCAAGATTCATAAACAACCAGGAACTTTGTCTTCCCGGTTGAAAACCGAAAATAAAACCCATTGCAAGTTTTGCATAAAATTGTTGGTCACCATAATGACTGGTACCTGTTTTGGTACCAAACATTATATTTCTGCCTGCATAAACAACTGAAAAAGCAGGTACTTGCCCTGTAGTTGTCCAGCCTTCTACCAAAAATCCATCTACTTCATCGGCTAAAAAATCACATCCGCTTTCGGAGTTAATAAATCTTCCGGATGGTATTTTGTTATGAATCCTTTCAAACATTTCATTGTATCCTTCACGCCAAAAATTTCCTCCGCCAAGACTATGTCCGTGTGTATTATCCATACATTCTTTAGGACCGGCTGCCGTTACCTGATCAATATAAACACCGTAAGTTCCTATTCTGTCAGTCAATTGATCGGCAGCATCTATCAATGTATCCTGCCAATGTGTTTGTGTCGGGCACATTACGGCAAATGTATTGTTATTAAAATTTTGAGAATAAATCGAGCCATCGGGTTTCTTCGTAGCATAAGGCAATCCATCAACATCGTATCCGGGCAAATCCGTATCAAAAAGGCGACCGTTTATATAAGGTACGGCATAAACATCATTATTGGTTTGGACATCGTTAATCATCGTGGAAAAACCGCTCCTTTCAGGAAAGTAATCGGGGTAATCATCATCAAAATCTTTATAATTCCATTCATTTAAGTGCACCCCGACCGGAACTTCCATAAAATTTGCAAAGGTTTCGATTAACGTTTTTATTAAATTCATATCTCCGTCACTAACATAACTATATGACCAGGCACCGATTTCCCCTATTTCGTGCAATCTCGAAACTTTTTCAGTATTCAACGCAGGCCAATAATTCGCATTATTTGATGCCCAATCTTTGTAAATGATCGAGGCATCATACCAATCCCCGTCAAAAGCATCCAGTTCAAATACACCCGGCAATGACCAATTATTGCCTGCTATGGTTTTATCAGGAGAAGGGTATTGGCATTCAATTTCGACTCCTCCGTTTTGAGCATTTACAACAAAAGTTTTTAAGGTGGCACCCGGATCGTGAAAACCGAAATACATTGCCCGTTGAGCATTGTAATATGCTTCAAATTGCATTGATGCCGTCCAACCTCTCGGATATAAACCGGAATAATCTATACCGGAACCGGGATTTGAGACCAATTTCCCTGAATAATATGGTAACATAATAGTATCATTACCGCTTGTTTCTATATTCAGTTTAGGAAATATTGCATCCATCAACGAATGGTTTGCATCAAGACCTGCGACTGACAAGTCCCAATCTGATTTTGCATCATTTGTGTTGATTGTGACCGTAGCTGTGAGAGATGCAGGCAAATTGCCACTTGCAGGATTGCTGAATTGGATAGTGCAATTGGATGATGTACTCGATATATTTACGTTATTCCAACCGGAAAAAGAATTTATATTATAATCATTGCTATTGTTTGTATTTCGGATAGTGAGAGTGAAAAACTCAGATGTTGTTGAAGTATTCAATGTCTCTGTACTATTGTCTTTGATATGTGTTACTTTAGCTCCGTTACCGAGATTTTCCACGGTAATGCTTAATCGCCCACTCGATATTGTAGTTTGACTAATGATATAACTAAAGGAAAACAAAATAAATGCAAGGCTAATAAGAAATTTCATAGTAATAATTTAAAAGTAACTAATCAGGTAAAGTCATTTTGGTTGAAAAAACCTCTTTTTTCACCATATTTCAGCTCTTTTTTTTTGATGTAGCACCACTATGCCTTTAAAAAATAAGCCTTATCTGGAAAAAAATAGATTTTTTTCATTTCAAAAGCACCCTATCTGATTAGTTACATTAAAAAGTGTGCAGTAAATATAGTTAATTGATGCTAACTATTTCTAAAATGCTACCAACTTTAACATAAAATTTCGGTTAATAGAATTAACTTATTGTCACAATAACTAAATCCGCGCTTATCCGTAAAATCCGTGTTATCCGTGTTCCAAAAATATTTAATAAACCGTTTAGAAGTTAAGAATAGTTAAGGATATTGTGCTTAATGAGTCTTATTGTTACATTTATTCTTCTGTTTCTATCAGCCCTAATTCAGGTTTGCCTTTAATAACCTTATAGAACTCAATCGACTCATAATCAATACAACTATCAACTTTTTTAAAATCAAATTTTTTAATATTAAGTTGATTGTCAAAATGTACATAACCCAGATATTGTTCATATCCGCAACCACAGTATCCCGAAAAGGCTCCACCCGGATTAGAACGTTCAGCAAATGAAAAAGTTATATATAAACCATCCGGTAATTTCTTTGGATCAATATCATATAATTCTATAATATATTTCAAGCCGGTTTTTTGGGAGATATTTATCCTTTTTATTTCTACATCTCTTATTTTAATTATTAATTCAGCGTTGGTTTCCAGGCTGTAATTATGTATCATTTTCATATTGGTTAAATAAGTAGCTTTATCTTTTTGCCTCCAATTTAATTTGGTTAAGTCACGATTTTTATCATTAAAAAACTTTTCTTTGAAATCTTTTGCTGTACAATTTTTATAATCAAAAGAATCAAGATAGTTTTTTAAAACAAACAAAGCTATATGAGGATCTGTACGGTAATCGGAACCTATTAATGGTATTTTAATTTTTAATTTGTCGTAAAAATACCATCCTACTAATGTAGCATCTCTCCATCGATCAGATGTTGTATTATCTCCACATAATGAATCTCCTTCTTCCAAATACATCGTGATGGTATATTTATCATCTATTTTCCCTTTCAATAAGTAATATCTTTCCATCGAAATATCGGATTCAATAGACCAGTTTTGAGTAATTCCTTTTGCAGAGATAAGAAATGTGATTAGTATAAAAAGAATATATTTATTCATATTAATTGTTTTATTTTGATTAAATTTCCCCATTATTCTGTTTTTAATAATTAAACCCGAAAGCCCAAAGTGGTATTACATTGAGATAGCCAAACTCAATATCATCTTTTACAATAAATGATTTGCCATCTTTCTCTATTTGTTTTTGCCCTTTATTCTTTCCTCCTATTTCAAAAGTATATTTATCAATTACAAAATCAGCATTTTTAGACGATATTACGTCGTGGTTTACCCGCATTTGATTGAAGAAGAACGTTTCACGTATATTCCCTATATTTGAACAATCTCCACCAAGATTATAGATAATATTTGTATTATCCAAATATACTTTCTCAACTTTTCCCAAACCTCTAATACTCTGGGTCTCGTCACGTAACTGTGCTATTAGCCCTGCTTTTTCTATATAAAAAAAATAATCATCTAATGAATTTCTACTTACTCTGATTATTTTCGCTATTTTGGAGAAATTAGGCTTGAAAGGTGCACTTTCCGCAATAACGGAAAGCAATCGTTTCAACTTTCGACTTGTCCCGACATTAAGATTTGCATATTGAGGAATATCCGTTTCCAATGTTTGAATTATTATTTGTCCCAAATGCAAATTCATCTCGTCTTCAAGTCCAAAAGGATAATAACCTCGTTTCAAATAGTCTTTGAATAATGGTAGCGGATGTTTTATATTTGAAAGTTTTACTTTATTTTGGATTATTTGTTTCAATGAATAAACTTCTGTTTCATAATTATGAAATAATTTTAAATATTCCCTAAAAGAAAGTCCGTGTAATTTGTAAATAATTGCTCGGCGACTTAAATCCGCAGACCCCCGAATTATATCAAGAATAGAAGAACCCGTGAATACAATTTTCAATTCGGGAAATGAGTCGTAAATATTTTTTAATTCTCGTGACCAATCGGAGTACTTATGTATCTCATCAATAAACAAATATTCTCCGTTATTTTTATAAAATTCATCCGCTAATTCGATAAGCCTGTTTTCACTAAAATATAAATCATCGGCAGATACATATAAAGCTTTTTCGGTATCTAAATTTTCTTTGATATATTGCAAGATCATTGTCGTTTTTCCAACTCCGCGTGCACCGATAATACCTGTCATTCGACTATTCCAGGATACTTTATCGTACAAATAGCGTTTGAAATCTGTCGAAGTATATCGCAAAAGTGTTTCAAATTTCTGATAAAGTGTTTTCATTATACGCCATAACTTTTTAGCAAAGATATCACAAACGCACAACAGAATCAACAAAAATCAAAATAATGCTCAATGAATAGTGCAATTAATATGATAATTGATAGTTTTTTTTCAAATATTAGTATTTCAACCTTGTTTTTAGCAATAACTAAATCCGTACCTATCCGTAAAATTAGTGTCATTCGTGTTCAAAAATAATATACCTTATTTGAAAGAAATATATCGAATTCTATGAAATGAAAGAAAAATAAACCGGAACATAAGTGATATTTTAAAATTAAATTGGTATAGTTACATTATTGAATTATAAGTTTCTTACTTCCAAATAATTGATTTCTGCCACGAATAGTTAGATAATAAATGCCGCTTGGTAAATGGTTTCTATAAAAATCAAATTCTGCAGACTTGACAATTTCTGAATGTATTTTTTTACCTAAACTATTGTAAACCTCAAATAAAACCGGTTCACTTAAGTTATAATCAGTTATATTTATCTTTGCTTTAGTTGAAAACGGTTGAGGGAAAACATTTATATTAAAGGTATCGCATATATCTTCAGTACCATCTGGTTTTTTAACCATTAAAACTAGCAAATTTGTCTTATTTTTGGGATAATGACTACTAAATTCTATCCAACCTTGATTTTCAATTACCGTATTGATAGGAAGATCTTTTTTTTGCATTATGTCAAAATCAACAAAACCAATGGATTCAGAATTGCTTGTAGTGCTGTCAGGAAGAAGAATGTTTTCAAAGCTAACTTCGAGTAATGTGTCATCAATGATTTTCCATTCATTTGAATGACTTGAATTCACAATATCCAAAGTTTGAATATCTAAAAAACTTGATATAGTATCCAAAATTTTTATATTATTTATCGTATCAAATCCTGTATTTTGAAATTCAATTCGATAAGTTATCATTTTGTTGGGTTCTACAAATTCAGTTATTTGATCTTCCTGAATAAAGGCAGTTTTTGCAAGAGAAATTCTTTGATCGATAGATGTCAGACACAGAGTATCGCTTACAATCTCACTATCTTCACAATCCACATTAACTATTTTGGAAATCAAACAATATCTCTGACCTACCTTCGCTTCGCAGGGCAAATAAAATTCTAATTCTAAATTACCATTTTCATTTACATCCAAATCTTTAATTTTGAATTCAATGATATTTTCATCTTTAACACTAGGAGGAATTGAAGCTTTAGTAAATACCAAAATTGAATCAAATTCAATTAGTATTTTATTATTAGTGGAAGAGTCTTGTCCTATATTCTGATAACTAATGGTATAAGAATTGTTTTCACATCTTCGGATTGCTGTTGCGGTAGCTTCTATTTCCATCTTCGGACAATTTGGCAAAGTTTTGACAGGAAACAACACAAAGGTAGAATCAAACTGATTACTTTCCAGAGTCAAGTGAAAATTATTTACACAACTTTTCCAACTTGCATCATTTGGAATAGTTATTGACAAATTATAATCACCATCAGCTAAATTAAACAAATACTTTCCTTTGATATCAGTAGTAACATTTAATAATGTATCTCCGCTCAATTGCAATTCCCAGTTTTCGAGTTTTATTTCAGAACTATCATAAAGGCAATTTTCATTCTCATCATAAAAAACATAACCAAGTACAAAATGCTTTTCAACAGTGGGGCTAATCGATTTGTAAATTGTATTATGAGGACTTAAAACGTATAAATATTGATCTGAATCCAACATAATGCTAGTATATTCAGGATTCGTATATGGATTATCATAATAAGTCCAAGCCAAATCATTTTCACCAATACTCTTAATAATATTATTATAGGTTAAAAATATTTCTTCTGCTTTGTTTTTATCTATTGAAGTAAAATAATGACCAATAACTTTAGTAAAATTATTGTCTTTAAATATGAATGTCCCGGAATTTTTAATCCCTGAGGAATCAGTAATCTTTCCATCAACAAAAACAGTACCATCTGATGTGATTTTCATATCATAGATTCGATGTTTTTCAAAGCAATCATGCCATGAACTACCATCATCATGAGAAACATACCAACTGGAAACATAAGAAGTAGTCCAGAAAATATCTCCGTTATGGTCAAAATACAGCCTTCCATTAATAAAATCAGATATATCTTTATTTGCTATTCCTTTTTCTTCCCAAGTGAACCCTTTGTCAGAAGATTTGAAAAGATAGTTATTTTTGGAAATAGCATATAATTCTTTCTTATGATTCATGCTTAAAGTGAAGATTTTGTCTGAAGAATCAATATTGGGAGTTATATCAACCCAACTGGTTCCCAGGTCTTCAGATTTAAGTAAACGATAGTCCGAATCAATAGCATAAAAATTGTTTTCATCATCTACAATAACCTTGATTAGAAATTTATCTTCTTGATTTAATGATATTTCATGCAAGGTCTCCAAATCATCAAATGAATAATAATGTTTGAAATAGCTGATATTTATGTACATTAAACCATTTTTGTTTTTGTTTATACTATATCGGGGAGGCTGTTTTAAGTCTATCTTTATTTCTTCAATTGTTGAAAAATCAATATCTAAGGAAGCAAAATCGTATTTTCTAAACCATCCGCCAGAGGAGGAATTTATAGAATTAACCAAAATATTATCATCCGTTGAAAATTGTAATGATTTTATCCCTCCCTGAAAATAATTACTGAAATCAAATTCTTGCTGCCAGTTGAATGTGTTAATAGCCGAAGAAAACATTAAACCATCAATAGAATACGCATAAATTTTGTCATTATGTATTTTAGCTAAAGCTATCCATTCATTATCTCCTATTGATAAAGCATCCCATGTAACCCCCATATCTTCAGAAACCCAAAAGTTATAATCCCCAACAAAAAATAATTTGCCGGAATTATTATCATAGAATATAGGATCATCAGCATAAGTAATCCATGGATCCGGATTTACTAATTGTTGTAAATTGCTTCCATCATCATCAAAAGAGTAAATATCTTTGTAGTTATCCAAAATGAAATTTTTATTATTACCATTAGTAGAAATTTTTCCGTTAATCCAAACATTATCATTGATACGAGTGAAATCATTGCCTTGATTTGAAGATTTAAATATTCCTTCGCTTGATACAATATAAATCTCACCTAAAGGATTGACAGACATGTCGTGAATGCTATTTGCTTCTGTTTCAATTAATTCCCATGCATCACTTCGGGGTCTAAGTATATATAATACATTATAATCAACAAGATATAGCGCACTATCCGGAGATAAAATAAATTTTGGGTTATCTGAAATTTTACTATTGTCAATAATACCCTTTTCAAATTTTGTCCAATTCTGTCCTTTGTCAGTTGACTTAAAAATCCTTGTATTTCCATCTACTATGATATAGTAATTATTAAAAGAATCAAGTCCAAAGGTTTTCAAATCAACTCCAAAAGGACCATTGAGAGGTTTCAATAAATTTTGTGAAATCAATATATTTGTTAAAATCGAAATTATCAGAAATTGGATTATTTTTTTTGACAACATGATTATATTTTTTAATTTTTTCCAAGTAATATTCCTATGAAAGATAAAAAAATTATTTTGTTATTTTTCTTGCAAATATCTTTGGATATTGCAAAAAAAAATCACAAACGCACAACAAAATCAACAAAAATCACAAATATTGCTCAATGAACAGTGCAAATTATGCAATAATTAATAGTTTTTCTTGCACATATCAGTATTTCAAGATATTTTTTCACAAAAACTAAATCCGTGCATATCCGTAAAATCCGTGTCATCTGTGTTCAAATAAAATTGAAACACCCATAGTCTCACTACTTTATCAATGTTATATCTCCTGCTACTGTTATCGTTTTACCGTTATCAATGGTATATTCAATGACATAAACATACACACCCGGAGTAGCTTTACGGTTTTTGAACCGGCCATCCCAATAAAACTTATTATCATTTTCTGAAAAATAGACCAATTCACCCCACCTATCATATATTTTGCAAGAAAGTATTTTTATTCCTTGATCAGAAATTTTTACATACCATTTGTCATTGTATCCATCATCATTAGGCGTGAAAATATTTGGAATGTCAATTACCGGTTTTTTTACAATACTATCCGAACAACTTTCCTGGCTTACCGTTTCTTCAATTTTGCAATCCGGTACTTCACTATCCTCAAATACCAAAGTATATTCCAATCCGTCAGCTGGAAGTGTTATCTTTTCATCGCTAATGTAGCTGAACTGTCCATATTCCTTTGTACCATCTTTTACCGTGAAAGTTGAATTTGAACCGGGATTTAAGGCAGAAATATTGAAGGCTACTTCATAAGTATCATCAGTATTGTCTGATGGAGTACCGTTATCATTACATTCACCGATAACAATGCTGTCAATTTTTATGGAACATTCATCCGAACAACTTTGCCGACTTACCGTTTTTTGTATAGAGCAATCCGGTACTTCACTATCCTCAAATACCAAAGTATAATCCAATCCGTCAGCTGGAAGCGTTATCATTCCCTCACTATCATAGCTGAATTGTCCATATTCCTTTGTACTGTCTTTTACCGTAAAAGTGCCGTTTGAACCGGGATTTAAGGCAGAAATATTGAAGGTTATTTCATAAGTATCATCAGTATTGTCTGATGGAGTACCGTTGTTATTACATTCACCGATAACAATGCTGTCAATTTTTATGGAACATTCATCCGAACAACTTTCTTGGCTTACTGTTTGTTCAATTTTGCAATCCGGTACTTCACTATCCTCAAATACCAAAGTATAATCCAATCCGTCAGCTGGAAGCGTTATCTTTCCCTCACTATCATAGCTGAATTGTCCGTATTCCTTTGTGCTGTCTTTTACCGTAAAAGTATCGTTTGAACCGGGATTTAAGGCAGAAATATTGAAGGTTACTTCATAAGTATCATCAGTATTATCTGATGTAGTACCATTATTATCACAATCACCTATATTTAACGAAGTAATGGACAAACTACATTGCTCAAAAACAATTACTATGCTTTTTCCTGTTTCCCCACAGTCGGATTTTACAGTTACAAACAAAAACACTTGTTGATCAATCGAATCCTGAACTCCCGGAATATATTTCGTTTTACTGCTGCTGCTGTCGGAAAAAATTCCATCTCCCGATGTTGTCCAACTTATCGAATCGGCAGAATCGATTTCCAAATCTATTTCATCCCCAATATGTGCATATATCGTATCCGGCAAAATGATGGCAGGTGTAGCTGTGATATTTGTAGAAACCGTATTGGAAGTTAGGGTTCTATATCCGCCATTATCAGGGTCCGGAACATTTTCGAGAGTGGCGGTGTTTGATAAAACTCCGTCTATTTCCCAAAAATTCAAAGCTGCATCCAAATAAAATGTTGCAATAGTGTCAGGTAGAACCTCATCAATAACAAAACTTGCCGTATTGCCATTAATATCTCTATTGCCAATGCTCAAACCCTCTAACAGATACGGTTCAAAAGCCCAGACACAAGGATCCGGTAAAATATCCGTGAAAACAAGTCCTTGTAGCGGAATATTCATTTCGTTTTTTATAGAAAACTTATAAACCACAAAAGCATCATCACAAGATTGATAGATATTTACGTCCTTTGTGAATTCAATATTTGTCGAAGGGCAATCCAATGTACCGTCAATAATCACATCTTCGGCAGTTGTTGTACTTCCATCAAAATCTATATAATCCTGCCCTGAAGGTCCGTCAAGATTTACTCCCTGATTTCCGTAGTAACCATTGGCAGCATTGGCAGCGTCATAAGTAAGAGTAAGAGAAATACAACATCCGGCGGGAATATCATAAACCCCGTTATTAGCGGTAGCACATCCGTTGTCATTGAAGACAGTACCAACTAAAACAAAATCATCAGGGGGAATATCTTCAACTACCACACCAAAAGCATCGACTTCACTGATATTGCATACGTTTATAGTGTATATCACAAGTGTATCGCAGACAGGTTTGGGAGTTGTAGTGTATTTCAAAGCTTGAAGAGTTGCTTTGTCATCAAGACAAATACTTTGATTGTCTATATTGTTGGAATATGCAAGTTCTTTAATATCTGTGATGGGAAACTGTATAGGTGGAGATAGGCTGCCGTCATCATTGAGAACTGCAAAGATATTTCCGGCAGTATTAACGGGTAATATCACCGAAAAAGTATCAATTTCTCCTGCTGCCAAAGCGCAGGGCATTATCCAGGTTGAAATGGGAGTTGCTCCAAAAAGTTCAGGGTCATTGAAATAAAACGTTACCGGAGTACCCGCAGGCAGAGACAATTCTCTTAAAGCCTCGATAGTAAAACTTATCTCTACCCCATCGGGAAACGGACAGTTACCAATGGGTACAATATCGAGAATATCTATTGCTCCATCTCTATTGAAATACGCTGTAGCAGTACTTCCCGGGTCTATCGGACAAAGATAGATTTTAACTATTTTTTCAGCAAGATCTTCATCCAAAAGTGAATACGCCGATGCTCCAGGAGCTAACTGAGGATTAGAAGCTACTTTGGTTAATATATTTCTTGTTCCGCTATAAATAAATGCATTATCAAAAGCTATTGTAACTATATGGTATCCGGCAGCTTTGAATTCATCAGCCAATGCTATCAAAGATAAAGGTATCTGGTTAGGTTCACCATCAGTAGAAAGAATAATAACTTTTTCTACATCTGCTCGTCCAACACTATCGAGATAATTTTTACCGAAATTCATTGCCTGATGTGGAGATGTGCCTCCTTCAAATGCCCTGGTGTAAGACGGGTAATCTTGTAAAGTAGCAATATCTCCGGTAATGGGTATTTGAATTTTCTGAGAGCCACCATCAGACCATTCGATAATAGCTGCCCTGCTATCATCGGCATTTGTGCCGATATTTACAGCATTAAGGAAATCTACAAAAAATTGTTTAGACTCTTTGTATTCAGTTGCATCTACCGAAGCCGAAACATCATTGAGTATAACAATATCAAGAGGTTCGGTACAGGAAAATACTGGAACTGTCTCGTCAAGTAGTGATACTGCGATACTTTGTTGATTCCCCACATCATCGGATACTGTTATAAAATACTCTCCTTGCGCAAGGCTATTAATAGTATAATTGTCATCAGTAATCCCGTTTTGACTTCCCGATGATACTCCCGACCAGTCATAAGTATATGGTGGTGTACCGCCTGCGGTTTTTACCATTATGCTTCCGTTGTTGTAACCATTGGAGCTATTAGTGGTGGTAATTTCTATAATCTCAAATACAGACCCGGGTATTTGATTCAAAACAATTCCTGTTTTTATTGCGGTATCGGGTGCGGGTGTGGTGACTGTGATATTGTAAGTTCCTGCTTTTAGATTTTCTATATTAAAAACATTATCCAAACTACTTCCACTACCCATAGCACTATCTTCTATCCTTTCCCATTTGTAATAAAAAGGAATTGTATCATACATATTGACCGTAATCTGCAAAGAGCCATTGTCGGCATCAATACAAGGAGGAAAAGTAAGAATATCAATATTTATTCCGCATGACTCCAATATTTCTTCCTCACTACTACATTCTGATGGATTATTATTTATTGTTATTTGTCCTCCAATTGAACCGGGTGTAGAAAGAAGATGTTGGATACCACAACAATCTG
This sequence comes from Saprospiraceae bacterium, assembly GCA_027008645.1. Classification (GTDB taxonomy): domain Bacteria; phylum Bacteroidota; class Bacteroidia; order Chitinophagales; family Saprospiraceae; genus JADJGA01. Next base: position 29,628 of record JALVEE010000012.1, on the reverse strand, counting down.
AGAGTACATTATTGTAAGAAATATTTAAATTCCAATTAACGGAAGTGAGATTACTTAGTCCGTCAAGATTTGTTAGTGCTTCATTGTAAGAAATATTTAAATATCCACGAATGGAAGTGAGATTACCAAGTCCATCAATATTTGTTAAAGTATGATTGTTTAAAATATACAAATCTCTCCCAACGGAAGTGAGTTTATTTAGCCCATCAAGATTTGTTAATATATAATTGTTTCCAATATTTAAATCTTCACCAATGGAAATGAGATTACCTAGCCCGTCAATATTTGATAAATTTAAATTATTGTACAGCTCCAAACTTCCATTAACGGAAGTGAGATTACTTAGTCCGTCAATATTTGTTAATTTATCATTATTAGAAATTTCCAAATCTCCACCAATGGAAATGAGATTACCTAGCCCGTCAATATTTGATAAATTTAAATTATAGTACAGCTCCAAACTTCCACTAACGGAAGTGAGATTACTTAGTCCATCAATATTTGTTAATTTAAGATTGAAAATAAATTTTAAATAACCACCAATAGAAGTGAGGTTTGATAAGTTTGATAAATCGGTAATGGGATCAGAGCTACTACTATTTCCAATCGTAAGATTACCACTTATCATTGTTGTATTGGGATCAAAAGCATTTACATCTGCTTGGGTTTTGAGTATTACATCTTGAGAGTAAAGTATAGTGGAAAGGGCAAATCCTAATATAAAAGTAAAAGCTATTCTTAGGTGAGTCATAATATTGATATTTTATAATTTCAAAGCCGCAGAAGCCTGAAAACGAATCAAAGTTACAAAAAAAAATTAAGAAATATGACACTTTCCTAAAAAGTGTGTAAACATAAAAAAGGACCAAAGTCTTATAACTCTGATCCTATTTTATAATTAAAACATTTGTTAAAAGAGTATAGATGTTATTCCAATTCTTTCTCTATACTTATTATTTCAAATGCTTCTATCTGATCTCCAACTTTGATGTCATTGAAATTTTCTACCATCAGACCGCACTCCATTCCGGCTTTAACCTCCTTGACATCATTTTTAAATCTCTTTAATGAACTTAAAGAAACTTTTTGATTTTCCTTGGTAGGATAAATTACGATTCCGTTTCTGACAACCCTTACATATGAATTTCTGTCAATAACACCTTCCTGAACATAACAACCGGCAATAGTTCCGACTTTACTGATCTTAAATATTTCCCTGACATCCACCAATCCTTTGATTCTTTCTTCCTGAGTAGGCTCGAGCATACCTTTCATCGCAAGTTTCACCTGATCAATAGCTTCATAGATAATAGAATAGGTTTTGATATCTATACCTTCCTTTTCTGCTATTTTACGTGCATTGCCCGATGGCCTTACCTGAAATCCGATAATAATTCCGTTTGAAGCAGATGCCAACAAAACATCTGATTCAGATATTTGACCAACTCCTTTATGGATAACATTTACCTGCAATTCAGGGATTGACAATTTTATAAGTGAATCCGATAAAGCTTCCGCTGTACCGTCCATATCTGCTTTAACAATTAAATTAAGTTCTTTGAAATCATCCATTTTTAATCTTCGACCGATTTCTTCAAGACTAATTCTTTTCTTAGAACGGCTTTGTTGCTCTCTGGTTATCATTGCAATCTTAGCTGCAATGTTTTTAGCTTCTTTTTCACTTTCAAATTCTTTGAATCTTTCTCCTGCCTGAGCTGCTCCATTCATACCGAGGACTTTAACCGGTTTGGATGGTCCTGCCTTTTTGATCCTTTTTCCCGTATCATCAAACATGGCTTTAATCTTTCCATAATAGGATCCTGCTACAATAACTGAGCCTATCTTCAAAGAACCATTTTGAACCAAAACATTGGTAACATATCCTTTTCCTTTATCCAAAGTTGCTTCCAATACCGTACCTATTGACAATCTGTTTGGATTTGCTTTCAATTCCAACATCTCAGCTTCCAAAAATACTTTTTCCAACAATTCATCTACTCCGGCTCCTGTCTTGGCTGAAATGTCCTGAGATTGATATTTTCCTCCCCATTCTTCTACCAGCAGGTTCATTGATGCCAATTCCTGCTTAATCCTTTCCGGATCTGCACCCGGTTTATCTATTTTATTAATTGCAAATATCATAGAAACACCTGCAGCCTGGGAGTGACTGATCGCTTCTTTTGTTTGAGGCATTATCTTATCGTCTGCAGCGATTACAATTATCACTATATCTGTAACTTTTGCTCCTCTCGCTCTCATCGCAGTAAATGCTTCGTGTCCGGGAGTATCCAAAAAAGTTATTGTTTTTCCTGGACCCAGGTTAACTTCATAGGCACCTACATGCTGAGTAATACCTCCGGCTTCTCCACTTACTACATTTTCCTCTCTGATAAAATCAAGTAATGAAGTTTTTCCGTGATCAACATGTCCCATGACCGTTACAATTGGAGCTCTTGGTTCCAAATCTTCTTCCGCATCAACTATATCATCAGAAAAATCATCTATTTCATCAGCAGCAATAAAATTGACTTCATAACCATATTCTTCAGTCACAAGTTCTATTATATCCTTTTCGATTCTTTGATTGATAGAAACTATTACGCCCAAATTCATGCAGGTCATGATAATATCCGTAACAGGAATATTCATAACACTTGCCAATTCAGATACAGTGATAAATTCACTTACTTCCAATACTTTACTATTTTCTACAGATTCTACTGTTTCTGATTTTTCTCTTTTACTAATTTTGCTTTCCTTTCTTATCTTCTGTCTCCTGCTCTTGACACCGGTCTTTAATTTGGCAATAGTAGCCTTGATTTTATCTTCTATTTCTTTTTCGGAGATTTCCTTTACATCATCTCCTGTTTTTTTGTTTCTACCCTTATTTTGGTTTCTTAAAACCTGATCGGGATTGATTTTTCTTCTTTTTCTTCTTCTCTTTCTCTTAGTGCTGCTGTCAGCTGCGCCAGGTTTTGGAGTTTTATCTTCGGTTTTCTTTACTTTAGCAGGTTTTTTCTTTTCAAATTTTGAAAGATCAATTTTTCCCAGTTGTTTTAATCCTCTCAACTCGGGAGTTTTCATTCTTATCAAGTTATCATCTTTTACTTCCTCTTTCTCTACTTTCTTTTCAGGAGTAGATATTTCTTTTTCAACCTCTTTTTCAGGAATTATTTTTTCTTCTTTTGATTCTTGCTTTTCCTCTGTCTTTTTCTCTTCCTTAGGTTCTTCTTTTTTCTCCTCTTCTTTCTTTTTCTTCTTTTTCTTAAATTTATCCAAATCGATCTTTCCAACCACTTTGATTCCCGGTACTTCTTCTTTTTTCTCCTCTTCTTTCTTTTCTACTTCGATTTTCTTTGAAATATCCTCTTTTTTAGGTTCTTCTTTTTTCTCTTCTTTAACAAACTTTTTCTCAATTTTTTTCTCCTGGACTTTTACTTCCTTTTCCTTTCTTTTTCTTCTTTCTTCCAATAAGGCTTCAGCTTTTTCCTTCTCAACCATAGCACTGCTGAACCTGTCCAACAAAATTTCATGAATTTCGTCAGATATTTTTGCAGTAGGTTTATTTTCAACCTCATACCCTTGAGAATTTAGATATTCTACAATTGTACTTGTTGCAACATTCAGCTCTTTTGCTATTTTAAATAACTTATATGGCATTCTTAATATTTAATTCTTAATATATTTTACTTTAAAATTAAAGTCTTATTGATTTTCTTCAAACTCAGATTGTAAAATACTTAGTACTTCATCAATTGTTTCTTCTTCCAAATCTGTTCTTCTCAATAATTCCTCTCTGCTCAATTCCAATACACTTCTTGCTGTATCGCAACCTATGTTTTTAAATTGATCTATAATCCACTCATCTATTTCATCTTTGAATTCATCCAGATCAACATCATCAACTACAGTTTCATCTACTTCCCTGTAAATATCAATTTCATAACCGGTAAGTTTACTGGCTAATTTAATATTAGCACCATTTTTGCCGATAGCAAGTGATACCTGATCGGGTTTCAGATAAACGGCTGCTTTTTTATTTTCATCATCCAGATCAATACTGGATATTTTAGCAGGTGTCAATGCACGTTGGATATATAGTGTTGTATTGTTTGTGAAATTGATAATATCGATATTTTCATTTCTTAATTCGCGGACTATACCATGAATCCTTGAACCTTTCATGCCGACACAAGCACCTACGGGATCTATACGGTCATCATAAGATTCTACTGCTACCTTTGCTCTAACACCCGGAATTCTTACTATATTTTTTATTGTAATCAATCCGTCTTCTATTTCAGGAACTTCTTGTTCCATCAATTTTTCAAGGAAAGAACTATCTGTACGCGAAATAATAATAACAGGACTATTATTTTTCATTTCAACATCCCTGATAACCGCTTTTATCATATCACCTTTGCGGAAAAAATCTCCTTTTATCATTTCGTTTCTGGGTAATATCAATTCATTTCCGGTAGCATCATCAATGATCAAAAGCTCTCTTTTCATTATCTGCCCAACTTCACCTAAAACCAATTCTCCGATTCTTCCTTTATATTTTTTGAATATATCTTCTTTTTCCAGTTCTGTAATCCTTGAAACTAATGTTTGACGTGCAGCCATAATAGCCCTTCTTCCAAAATCTTCAACATCTATCTTTTCGTAGCATTCTTCACCAATTTCATAATCTTCATCTATCAACTGTGCCTCTGAAAAAGAAATCTGAGTCAATTCATCTGTGACTTCTCCATCCGGTACCACCTCTCTCACTTTCCACAATTCCAAGTCACCGTTAGTTGTATTTACAATAACCTCAAAATTATCATCTGAACCATACCTTTTTTTAATAAGTGTACGAAACACATCTTCCAAAACCCTGACCAAAGTTGGCCGGTCTATATTCTTTCCGGCTTTGAATTCAGAAAACGATTCTATTAAATTCATTTTTTATTTTTATTAAATTTTATAATTACTTTTGCTTCTTTAATATCGTCAAAATTTATTTCAACTTTTTTCTTGCTTTTATTATCATTTACATCCAAAACAATACCATTTTCATCAACAGAGTTCAATGTTCCGGTGATTTTTTTATTTTCTTCTTTCATTATGACTTTCAGATCTCTGCCAATATTTTTTTTATATTGTCTTTTTACTAAAGGCCGGTCTATGCCTGGTGACGATACTTCAAGTACATATTTTTCGCCCAACAACATGGTTTCGTCCAAAAAATGTTCTATTCTTCTGCTTATACTAACACATTTACGGATCGGAACACCCGAATCACAATCGACAAAAACTTTTATCCTGGATTTTTGATCTATTTTTATCTCTACAATATAACAATCCTTAAAGCCATCTTCCGAGAGCTTTCCCTCTATTACTTCTGTTATTTTATCTATAATTGCCATAATTTTACAAAAAAGAGGGAACAAATCTGTTCCCTCTCCCGATAATTCTGCTGCAAATATACTACTTTTATAATATTTAATCAAAAATTATCATTAAATTATTGATAAAGTTTTAATTTTGACCGTTTTCAAAACAAAAAATATGAAAAATATATTAATAAAAGCAAAAGAATCAAAAAAATATATACAATCAAAAACATCAATTACACCTGATTTGGCCATCGTTTTTGGATCCGGTTTAAGCAGCGAAGATCTTTTTGATGAAATTGATATTTCTATTCGATATTCCGATATTCCCAATTTTCCGGTTAGCACGGTAGCAAATCATAAAGGAGAACTGGTTATAGGAAAAAGAAAAAGTAAAGGGATCTATCTTTTTTCCGGTAGATTTCATTATTATGAAGGCTATTCTGCAAAAGAAATAACTTTCCCTATCAGGGTTTTACAGCTTTTAGGAATTAAGCAGCTTATATTGACAAATGCTGCAGGAGGAATCAATCCTGATATTAATGCGGGAGATATTATCTTGATAAAAGATCATATTAATATGATTCCGGATCATCCACTCAGAGGCAAAAACATTGATGAATTTGGGCCCAGATTTCCTGATATGTCCAATGCTTATGATTCTGAATTCAGAGATCAAATAAAAAAAATAGCAAAAAGACAATCTTATAATATCAAAGAGGGGGTCTATCTAGCATTGCAGGGTCCCAGTTTGGAAACACCTGCCGAATATACAATGATATATCGTGTAGGAGCTGATTTAATAGGTATGTCAACTGTGTTTGAAACAATAGCTGCAGTCCACGGTGGAATTAAAGTCGGGGGATTTTCTATGGTCTCTAATGAATGTTATCCACCTGAAAGAATTAAAAAGACAACTCATCAGGATGTTGTGAATACTGTAAAAAAATCAGAGCCGGTTTTGATTAATTTGCTTGGGGAATGGATAGATGAATATTTGTAAAAACGGCTTTCACTGATACTTTTTTTTCAAAATAATTCTAATTTTCTTTGGTTTTTATTATTTTCTTTATATATTTGCAGTGTATTAGTATAGTAATACACTAAAACAATAATTATGATAGAGATAAAAAACCTTGAATTTGCTTATACCAAAAACAAAAAATTATTTGAAAATTTGACAATGAAATTCAATCCCGGTTCCATATACGGATTATTGGGCAAAAACGGTTCGGGAAAAACCACATTGATGAAATTGATATCGGGATTGCGATATCCTCAAGCCGGAAGTATTTTGATTGACAGTGTTGATTCAAGCGGACGATTGCCGGCGTATTTATCAAAAATTTTTCTTATACCGGAGGAGTTCGATTTTCCTTCGATTTCGATTGATTCGTATATCCGATTGTATTCTCCATTTTATCAAAATTTTCAAGATACACAATTTGAATATTATCTCACTGAATTTGAAGTTGCCCGTCATTCTATAATAACCAAACTATCCTTAGGGCAAAAAAAGAAATTTTTATTGGCTTTCGGTCTTGCCTGCAATACTGCTGTTTTACTGATGGATGAACCCACAAACGGGCTTGATATTCCGTCTAAGGTACAGTTTAGAAAAATACTTGCAAGTTTGGTTGATGACAAAAGGATATTTATTATTTCCACGCATCAAGTCAAAGATATTGAAGATATTATCGACAATATATCCATTATCAATCAGGGAAAATTAAGATTTTCAGCCAATCTGAAAGATATTTCCGAAACCCTTGTTTTTGGTGATAATGAAGAATTGGGTATTGATGAAAGTGATATTATTTATAAGGAATTGCAATTGGGTACATACAGAATTGTTGGCAAGAATGTATTCAGTCAAAATACATATCCCGACTTGGAATTATTGTTTAATGCAGTAATAAACGATAGTGAAAAAATCAATAACACATTTAACAACATCAAAAGCGATAATTATGTTACAATTTAATTTTAAAAGATTCGGCTTGGTAATTCAAAAGGATTTCACCGAAAACATCAGGATTGTACTAAATACTATTTTAATTTTCTTGTTTGTTGAATTGATTTTCCTGCTACTTGAGATAATCAATTCTACTCCCGGAATTATTATTTTAAGCAAATCAATGTGGATATATTATTATATTGGATTGTTTATATTGGGTGTGGTTTTTGCCGGATTTTCTTTTCCTGCGCTAAGAAAAACGGAAAAAGCTGTCAATTATCTAATACTTCCTTCTTCAATTTTGGAAAAATATTTATCATTTTGGTTGTTGAGTTCTTTCGGATTTTTATTTCTATATACAATTATGTTTTTTATATTGAATTATGCTGTTGTATATATTTTCAATTTGTTCAATCCGGATTATATACAATCTTATTTATACTTTGATCCTGATATTTATTTCAATTTAATTTTGATATATTTTAATTTAAATGCATTATATCTGCTTGGAGCTGCTACATACCGGAAAGTGCCGCATTTTAAGACTACACTAATAGCAATATCATCAATATTGGGGATAGGTATAATAATTTTAATTTCTCTGTATTTTTTGAAAAATTATGCTTTTTCCTACAATGGTAATAAAATATCGGGAGGGGGAACAATAGTGCTTCCGGCTGAAAATATCTTTCCGGTAATCATACTAAAATATCTTGTGATGTACGGGTTGATGATAACATTTTGGATTGCCGGTTATTTAAAACTAAAAGAAAAAGAAATATGAATTTCAATAATAGAAAACCTATTTATGTTCAGATAGCCGAATATTTTCTCGATAATATTATATCGGAGAAATACATTTTCGGTGACAGAATTATGTCGGTAAGGGAACTTGCCATACAATTGGGAGTCAACCCCAATACGGTTATGCGGGCTTATGCATATTTACAGGACAAAGATATTATTTTTAATAAAAGAGGAATTGGATATTTTATCGCTGAGAATGCCTTGAAAAATGCCATTGAGATAAAGTACAATGAATTTACCAAAGAGGAATTGCCCGGTATTTTCAATACAATGGAGATATTGGGAATCACTATTGAAGATCTGAAAAAACTTTATAAAAATCATAAAACAAATCAAAATGAAAACAAGTAATAAACTATTGCTGGCAGTATATTTATTTATTATAGTATTGATATTTTCGAGTTTTGCTATTGGGATAATGAATGCCAAAGATTACAAATCGCAGTCCAATCGAAAAACATTGTTTATAGAACCTGAAATCGACAGTTTGTTTTTGACTGTAAATGGGGATGCCAATGCAAAAATTATAGGAGGAGATAGTCTATTGGTGAAATATATTGATTATTACAATACAATAACGATACGCAAATCATTATATGTAAATGTCAAATCCTCTGTAATAGTCCAAATACCAATGTCTGTAGTTTACATAAGCGTATCGGCAGAAAAATGCGATTTGTATGATATCGAGCGGGATTCATTGACTCTTTCAGCCACCGGACTGGAACCTTCATATATTTATAACTCCAAAATAAATCACTTGAAACTTTTATTGGATTCGTCTAAAATGGGATTTGTAAATACTAAAACAAAAACACTTGATATAGAAATGAAAAACAATTCCGGACTCACAAATTCAAAAGTTTCAAATGAATAATTTTATATAACCCCTATTTTCGGTAATGCGCCACGCAAAAAATAAATGCATATATATACTTGATACTTAATTAACCGGGTTTTAAAAGCCACGAATGCACGAATAATAAAACGCAAAATGATGATAATCAACTTAAATATTTACACTTTATCAAACTATATAAAGTTATTTTTTACGTGGTGCAACTTATTCTTTTTTATAGGGTGTTATAACGGCAAGGTATTTAACTTTTTAAGGTATTTCTATAGTTCAATCACAAACATAAACGTCTAAAAGTTATCTTTAACGACTAAATACAATTTCCCCTCTCCTTTTCCTTTCCGGTAAAAAGTTGAGCGTGATATTTATAAAAGGAGAGGGTTAGGGTGAGGATTAGGATGAGGATAAAAAAGAAGCGGGTTAGTTTGTAATATAAATAACAATTATATAGTATCGATACGAAAACAAACAATTTTTGAAATCCGGAAAAAATGAAATACACCCGGGAATGGATAGATAAGCATTTGTAAAAATATTTGCGTACTTTTGCATTTCAATTTGAAAAATCCGGAATATGAACTACCTCCTTTTAGAAAATGTAAGCAAATCCTATGGAGATAAAATTCTCTTTGATAAAATAAATCTCAGTATTAATAAAGGAGATAAGATAGGTTTAATAGCTAAAAACGGTAGTGGAAAATCAACTCTTCTCAGAGTGATATCAGGAGAAGAAAGCCCTGAAGGTGAAAATGCTAAAATTCTTGTCAATAAAGATATTACCATAGCTATTCTTAAACAAGATCCTTATTTCGACAACGAATCCACATTGATAGATGCTATTTTTGATACAGATGATCCGAAGATAAAAGCGATAAAAAGATATGAAGAAGCTTTGGTTAAAAACGATAATGTTGAATTGGAAAAATCTATAGCTAAATTGGAAGATCTCAAAGCCTGGAATATCGAGAATGAAATAAAAGAAATACTTTTTAAATTAAAAATACCCGAACTTGATAAAAAGATAAGTCAAATCTCAGGAGGGCAGAAAAAAAGACTTGCACTTGCAAAGATAATAATACAAAATCCTGAGTTTGTAATTCTTGATGAACCCACCAACCATCTTGATGTAGATATGATAGAATGGCTGGAAGAATATTTGGGAAAAAAGAACCTGACTCTTTTTATGGTTACTCACGACAGATATTTTCTGGAAAATACCTGCAACAGAATAGTAGAACTTGACAGGGCTGAACTTTATGTTTATTCAGGTAATTATTCTGAATACCTTAAAAAGAAAGCGGAAAGGACGCATAATGAAGCAACAACCATTGATAAACTTAAAAAGCTGTATAAAAAAGAACTGGAATGGTTGAGGCGTCAGCCAAAAGCACGAGGCACAAAATCAAAATCCAGAATAGACAGAGCACATAAAATCAAGGAAAAAGCAAGCAAGGCTATATACAATGATGCTATAAGTATTGATATTGAAACGAAAAGACTGGGAGGTAAGATTTTGGAACTTTATAATATAGAAAAATCATACGGTGATTTAAAAATCCTGGAAGATTTCAGCTATAAGTTTAAAAGATTTGAAAAACTGGGAATAGTAGGAGATAATGGTGTGGGTAAATCTACATTTATTAATATAATAACAGGACTTTTAAAGCCTGATAAAGGAAGAGTGGTTATCGGAGAAACGGTTCAATTCGGATATTTTGCACAACAGGGTTTGAATTTGGATCAGGATAAAACAGTGATTGATCTGATAAGGGATATTGCAGAATACCTGCCGATGTCCAATGGTAAAAAATTAACGGCAGAACAATTGCTTGAAAAATTCCTGTTTTCAAGAAAACATCAACAGGTTTATATTTCACAGCTAAGCGGTGGGGAAAAAAGAAGACTTCAGTTATTGACCGTATTGATGAAAAATCCAAATTTTCTTATTCTTGATGAACCGACAAATGATCTTGATATTATTACATTGAATATTCTGGAAGAATATCTTTTGGGATTTAAAGGAAATCTGATAATAATTACACATGACAGATATTTTATGGATAAATTGACCGATCATCTTTTCATTATGTCTGGAAAGGGGAGAGTTAAAGATTTTAACGGAACGTTTACTGAATACCGTCAGTTTCTGAAACAGGAAAAGAATTCTGATGAGAATAAAACAACGGAAAATCAATCTGTTAAGGATAAAAATTTGATTAGAAAAGAAAAAAAGCAAATCAACAATGAAATAAACAGAACTCTGAAATCAATAGAGAATAAAGAAGAGGAAAAACAAAAAATATTAAGTATTTTTGAACATAATACGGAAGAAGATCCGGGTAAAATAGCGGAATTAAGTGCTAAACTGGATTCTCTGAATAAAGAAATAGTCCGATTGGAAAATCATTGGGAGCTTCTGATGGAAAAACTGGATTATTTAGAATCTGAATCCAATTGATGCCTGCAGATTATAATTGGTATCAAAATCCTGTCTGTATATATAATGATCAGTATTGTTTAAATATAAATCGCCATCATCGACAAGTGATTTTAACGATCTGTCCAGTTTATTATTTGTTATATCAGCCAGACCATATTGAAGATTAAGCCCGACATATAAACTGGAATTGAAATAATAATTAGCACCGACATTTATACCATAATCCAATATATTATAAAATGTTTCATCTTTATACTCTTCGGGTTTGTATTGGTAATAAGCATTTGCTATTTTCCTTGTTTGTCTTATTTTCTCATTACCGTCTTCATCATAGGTTTTTACTCTCAAATATCCGCCGTTATAACCATATATTGAAGGTTTTTTGTCGGAATAATAATTGTATTTCAACTGTTGATTGAATTTATTTCCAAAAGACATTTTTCCTGTGGCTGACGGATTGATAAGAAAACCAAGATATCCTCCCAGTTTTAATTCAAATTGTTTAACAGGTCTGAAATACAAACTTAAAGGAACATTTATATAAGAATTGGAAATATTCATTTTGTAAGTAACATGATCACTTTTTATTAAATAATAATTTTCATCAGGAAAGACATAGTATCCCGGACCTTCATAACTGTAATTCGATCCGATTTGGGTATAAGTTATACCTGTTCCAAAACTAAAATAATCATTAACTGAATACAAGCCCTCTATACCGAAATGAAATCCGTTTGATAATGAATATTTTTCATCAACACCTGCCTCAGAAGGTCCTTTGATTGTAGAAAAGTTTACACCTCCTTTGATACCTATATGATATTCCTGAGCATTTGCAATAGTATAACTAAAAATAAAAATCGCTAAAATATATTTTATGTTTTTCATCTTTTAATTTTTTTTATAACCACTCATGTAGTGTTTTTTCAGTCAAAAAGCTTCTTTTGAATAGTTACTTTTTTAATAATAATATATGTAATATAAATTATAAATTCCGGTTTTTGATTTTTTCTTAAATAAATACTAAATACAAACGTACATAATTTTTAAATAGTGTCTACATGAATTGAGACAATTTTTAATTTTCAGGTTTAAAAATTTCAATTTCAAAAAATTCTCAAAGAAATTGTAAATTATATTTCTCTAAACGAAAAAAACATGTTTTCGTTTAAAAAAATCCTGCTTTTCTTTGCCGGTAACAATAAATTCTATGAAAATATCAGCTAAATTATTATAAATAAATCAGTTATTGAAGTCAAGGAAAACAAATTGCGAAATTCACTTATGTGTTTTTACGGGAATTATTAATTATTTATAAAATCGAAAAATTAAAAAATTATATTAAAAAAAATGTTAAATTGTTTTGAAGTGTCATATAAATTTTTATGAAGGATAATTAATATTAATTTTTTTTCAAAAAAAATATTAAAATATTAAAATAATTCAAATATATCATCTAATTTTACGCCTGGATTGGATAATTTTGACCCAAAATGACTAAATAAAAACCGTTTTTAAATTATTTGTGGGGCTAATTAATGTATAATATGAAGGAAACAACAACAAAAAACATACTTTTAAAAAATATAACCGGCTCAAATCTTAAAAAAATTGACTATCAAACCGCTTTAAAAGCATCGACAGAGTATTTTAATGGAGATGAAATGGCGGCTGGTGTTTTTTTAAATAAATATGCGCTGAAAGATTCTGAAGACAATTTGTATGAAATGACTCCTGCTGATATGCACAGGAGACTTGCAAGAGAAATTGCCAGAATAGAAAATAAATATCCCAAACCATTAACCGAAGAAGAAATATTTCAACTATTAGATAAATTTAAATATATAATACCACAAGGAGGACCGATGTCCGGAATTGGTAATGATTTTCAGATTTCTTCATTATCCAATTGTTTTGTGATAGGCAATGAGGCGGATTCATATGGTGGAATTATAAAAATGGATGAAGAACAGGCACAACTGATGAAAAGGAGGGGTGGTGTCGGTCATGATCTTTCACACATTCGTCCCAAGGGGTCTCCTGTTAAAAACAGTGCTTTAACTTCAACCGGGATCGTTCCTTTTATGGAAAGATATTCCAATAGTACCAGAGAAGTTGCACAGGGCGGACGTAGAGGAGCATTGATGCTTTCTGTATCAGTGAAACATCCGGATGCAGAAGATTTTATTAATGCTAAATTGGATCTGGGTAAAATAACAGGAGCGAATATCTCTGTTCGTATTGATGATGATTTCATGAAAGCGGTAATTCAAAAAAAGAATTATACACAACAGTACCCGATAGACAGTGATAATCCGCAAACGACTAAAACCATCGATGCAAATAACCTCTGGAAAAAAATCATTAATAATGCATGGAAATCAGCTGAACCCGGTATTTTATTTTGGGATACGGTTATCAGAGAATCAATACCGGATTGTTATGCGGATCTTGGATTTAAAACAATTTCAACAAATCCATGTGGAGAAATTCCTCTAAATCCTTATGATAGTTGCCGGTTATTAGCTATAAATCTTTATGGTTATGTGAAAAATCCTTTTACACCAAAAGCAGAATTCGATTTTGAATTATTTGAAGAACATGCAAGATTGGCTCAAAGAATAATGGATGATATAATCGATCTGGAATTGGAACAAATCGATAAAATTCTGAATAAGATTGAACAAGACCCTGAACCGGAAGAAATAAAAAGAACAGAAAAAGAACTTTGGTTAAAAATAAAAGATAAAGCATTAAAAGGTAGAAGAACAGGTGTGGGAATTACAGCCGAAGGAGATATGTTAGCTGCTTTGGGATTCAGGTACGGTACGGATGAAGCAATACATTTTTCTGAAAAAGTTCATACCCGTTTGGCGGTTAATGCATATAGATCTTCCGTGAATATGGCTGAGGAAAGGGGTGCATTTGAGATATATGATGCAGAACGTGAAAAGAATAATCCTTTTATAAACAGAATAAAAGAACAAGATCCCGAATTGTATGAAAAAATGACGAAAGTCGGAAGAAGAAATATAGCTCTTCTTACTATTGCGCCAACAGGAAGTACGAGTATTATGACACAAACCACATCCGGAATAGAACCGGTATTCAATGTGTCATACAGGCGTAGAAAAAAAATAAATCCCAATGATAAAAATTCAACAACTTCTTTTATTGATGAAAAAGGAGATCACTGGGAAGAGTATATGGTGATTCATCATAAATTTAAAACATGGTTAGAGGTCAATAATTATAATGTTGAGGAAATTATGAAATTACCTGATTCCGAATTGCAAAAAATAATAGAAAAATCGCCATATCATAAAGCAACGGCAAATGATGTCGATTGGTTGCAGAAAGTAAGAATGCAGGGAAGAATTCAAAAATGGGTTGATCACTCTATAAGTGTTACCGTCAATCTTCCAAATACAGCTACTGTTGATTTGGTTAATAAATTGTACATTGAAGCTTGGGAAAGCGGTTGTAAAGGAATGACGATTTATAGAGATGGATCCAGAACCGGTGTTTTGATTACAAATGATGAAAAAGAAGATGAAAACAGTACTTTTAAAGTGAATCATTCGCCAAAAAGACCAAGAAAACTGGAAGCTGAAATAGTAAGATTTATGAATAACAGGGAAAAATGGATTGCTGTTGTTGGTCTTTTGGATGGAAAACCATACGAAGTGTTTACAGGTCTGGCGGAAGATACTTTTATGTTGCCTAAGCAGATGAAGAAAGTTTGGGTTATCAAAATAAAGGATAACGAAGGTAAAAGTCGTTACGATCTGCAATATATAGATAAATACGGCTTTAAAGTAACTCATGAAGGACTTTCACGGTCTTTCAA
This sequence comes from Saprospiraceae bacterium, assembly GCA_027008645.1. GTDB lineage: Bacteria > Bacteroidota > Bacteroidia > Chitinophagales > Saprospiraceae > JADJGA01. Next base: position 14,340 of record JALVEE010000012.1, on the reverse strand, counting down.
TAAAGAATATTGGAACTATGCAAAATTGATTTCAGGAGTATTGCGTCACGGTATGCCTTTAACAAAGGTTGTGGATTTAATAGACGGTCTTAATGTGGAGAGTGAATCGATCAATAGTTGGAAAAAAGGTGTTGTAAGGGCATTGAAAAAATTTATTCCCGATGGTACAAAAGTTGAAAAAGAGGTTTGTGAGAATTGCGGTGAAGCCGGTTCCTTGATCTATGTTGAAGGATGCCTGAGATGTAATGCCTGCGGACATTCAAAATGTGGATAATCAAAATGATCCAAGTTCATTTCACCTTTTGTAAATAGCGTTCATATCGTTTCAGCAGACGTACGGAATCAGCATCTTTTTTATCTTCAGCCATTTTTATTGCTTTACCAAGATGCTTTCTTGCTTCATTGTATTTTTTATTATTGATAAGAACTTTAATATAATTTATATAAGTTTTAGGTGTTTTATCAGATTCGAATGTTTTTTTAGATAATTCTTCGGTTAAATTTTTAATCTTATCCTGATTATAGAATTTTTTTGAGATTTCGTTGATAAAAGAAATTTTGCTTTCTGAATCATTCAATATTTTAAAATAGTTTTTAGCTGCTTTGATGTATGCTTTTAAATCACCGGTTTTTTCCGTATCGTAAAGCTCCATTTTGCTAACAAATTCTTTATATTTTTTTCTGTTGTATTTTTTCATTTTCTTTTTAGCCTCTTTCTGCAATTCCACAACATCAAATTCATAAGATTTCAAAAAAGTTCTCCAACATGCTTCATATATCTTATCCGATAATTCTTGTTCTGAATATATTTCTTTCAAGATTTTAAAATATTTCTTTTTAGTCATCATTTCAAACAACTTACTGTCACATTCCCTGGTTGCTTCATAAAGTAAAACAGCTTTTTGATCTTTGGAAATTTTGGGTTTTGATCTTAAATATTGTAAAGCGACTTTATTAGTATGTTTATCGGCTAAATTTAAAGCTTTAATATATTTTAATACAAAATCATAATCCCTGTTACCTTTATCCCATTCCTTTTCATAATCCTCACTTTTATCATAAGATTTTAATGCGGCTTTTCCCATTTGTATAAATCTTTCTGCGTCCATGCCTCCGGTATGAGTGTATGATATTTTCCCGTCGGGGGCGATAAAGAAAAATGTCGGATAAGCACCTACAGGATATTTCAATCCCCACTTCATTCCTTCCTGGGATTCCATATCTATTTTCATATTGATAAAATGCTTATTATAAAAATCTCCGGCTGCTTTTGTAGGAAAAATATTGTTTTGCATTCTTCTGCATGGTCCACACCATTTTGTATAAGCATCAACAAAAATAAGTTTGTTTTCAGCTTTAGCTTTCTCCAAAGCTTTTTCCCAGCTATCATGAAAAAAATTTATTCCCTGAGAAAAAGACAATGTTGAAACGAAAACATTTATTAATAATATCAATATAAAATTTTTAAACATATTTTTTATTTTTGTTTGCAAAGATAAACCTGATACGTTAAAATACTAATAAAATTGTATTGGAATTATATATTAGCTTTTGTTTTGTTTAATCACTTCAGCAATCTCTTCCCATCTTGTGTCATCTTCAAGCGGATTTAAACCGAAAAAGGAAATTCCGGCAGCACCATTTTTTAATGCAGTATTGACAGCTTTGGATATTTTGCCCGGTTGTTTTAAATTTGGGACAAAAAAGCCGGCAACTATTTTTGTATCATGATGCGAAGTAGAAGTGTCTATTTCAACCATTTTACCAATCCAATTGATATTTTCATTATAAAAATTATGATACAACATAGGGAATGCTATATCCAGTGGCCATTTCCCCCAATCCTGATAAACCATCTTTGCAGACATTGCAGGAGTAGGGAAAACTGCTGCTGTTAATTTTTTATTATATTTTTTAGTTATTGTATCAATTTGAAATACAAGTTCTGTTACCTGATCAAGGCGAAATTGATTCCATTGTTTATCATGTTCGGAATCTTTAATTTTTAAAGGATCTATACCGTATTTCTGTTGATATTTTTGTCTTAAATACGGATGATAACCATAATCAAATTGAGGATATACCCTATCCTGAACAACATTGTATTTATTCCACAATCCAATAGGTAAAATAGCATCTACATATCTGATATAATCCAAATGTATTCCCTTAAGTTCTTTTATTTTACAAAGTGATTTGATTTTATCTTTTATACTATCCCGGACTTGAGGGATTGCCGGGCAAAGAAATTTGTAGTAATCGACATAAGCTTTTTGTTCGGCAAGTGATTTTCCCTGATGATTAACACTCAGCCATTCCGGATGAGCTTTAGCCAGGTCGTTTCTGTTTAGTGCAATAAACCATGCATAAACATCAATATTATATCTGACTGCTTTCCTGATTATTTTTTCCAATCCGGCAGAATCTGTATTTACGATAATATTTTTGATGCCGGCATGGTTGATCTTTTTTATGGCTTTGTCAATATCGCCATCAGAATAATTATTATTAATGGTAAGCCACAACCAAAAAGACGGTTTGTCTTTAAAATGATGCGTTTGACAAGATATAAAAAGAATAAATATTAAACCAAAGAAGTATTTGTTCATAAAAAATCAATTACCGGTATTCATCAAATTTGTTACAGCATTTACCATTGCAAGAATTCCGTTTTTGATACTTGGTGCGGGATCAGGAATCATTTTGTCGCTATGCAATGATGGAAGTGTTTTATTTTCTGTTTTATATTTTTCATACTTCTCTTTATTTACTATACCGAGAAAATACATAAAAACAGGAACTTTTTCTTTTGTTTTTCCATATCTGCCAAAATCTTCTCCTCCCATGACAGGATCTGCTTTTATCACGTTTTCTTTTCCAAATATTTTTTCAAAACCCTTGACGATACGATTTACCAGTTGGGGATTATTGTACAATGCAGGTGTATATGTATCTTTTATCTTCAAAACAGGATAATTCTCTTTTGGAACTCCAAATGAAAGTGCTACTGCATTTGCTTTTCGTTGTAATGCACTGAGCAAATGATCTCTGACTTCATCTTTATAAGAACGTATGGTAAATTCCAGATTTACTTCTGTTGGAATTATATTTCCTTTTGTTCCGCCATGAATGGAACCAACGGTAATCACAGCAGGATCAGTCGGTGAAATTTCCCGTGAGACAATATTTTGAATATCGGTAATATATTGTGCAGTCATAACTATTGGATCAATAGTTTTTTGCGGATAAGCTCCATGTCCTCCCCGACCTGTAAATGTTATTTGAGCCATATCCACATTTGCCATTGCAAATCCCGGACAATATGAAATTTTTCCTGTTGGTAAACCGGAATTAACATGAAAAGCTAATGCGTAATCGGGAACAAAAAATTTTGAATACAAACCGGCTTTTAACATTGCATCAGATCCACCTCCTCTTTCTTCTGCCGGTTGCCCTATCATCATAATGGTACCGGACCATTCATTTTTATGCTCTGACAAATATTTGGCAGTACCAAGCCAGACAGACATGTGAATATCATGACCACAGGCATGCATAACAGGCCTTTCAACACCTTCAATATCTATTTGCTTTTTTGTACTTGCAAAATCAACTCCGGTTTTTTCCAAAATCGGCAAAGCATCCATATCGGTACGAATTAACACTTTAGGTCCATTTCCATTTTTCATTATTGCAACAATCCCGGTTCCTCCAAAATGTTCAGTAACTTCAAAACCCAGGCTTTTCATTTTTTCTGCAAGAAAGTTTGCTGTGTTGGTTTCCAGAAATGACAACTCAGGATTTTGATGAAGATATTTATATGTTTTCACTAATTCCGGTATATAGTTGTTGATATCTTTAATATTTTGACCAAATATTATTAAGGGTAATAAAACTAATAGAAGAGAAATAAACTTTTTCATATTTTTTATTCTTTATATTATTTAAAAAACAAATATCCCCATTTATCCGGTCTGTGAATATCAACAACTCCCGTGGGAGACCATACCCAATTGTATTCGGGTTTATTTAATTTATAATATTTCCCGTTTTTGATTATCGTATCCCAATGTACACGCGAAAAATTAATTCTCCAAATATCACCGGATTTTGGTTTTCTTCTTTTATATAATGTTTCGCTTAATTCTTTTAAAGGAATAGCCATTTCGACAACCCATTTATTATCAATATCCCTTGGGTCATTTAAGGTTCCGTCAATGTAAACTTTTGATTTCAATCCTGAAATATTCATTGAAAGTAAATATTTTCCTCCCTGAAAATAGGGTTTTGTCATCAATAAATCCATAATTGTATTTAAAGCATTGATCTCAATTTCATAATATAATTTCCCGTCTCCGTCAGGATCTATAAAGATTTCAAAATCATTATCATTATAAATTATATCGTCTCTTTTTGTTAAGGTTGCACGTATATGCGGTTCGGATAATTCAGCACCAATATATAAATAATCATTATTATAAACCATTTTTACTCTTGTACCGTATTTGGGTTCTAATTTGATATTTCCGGTTATATCGGAAAAGGTTTTTGTCCAGGGAGCTATTAGCCAGATATTTTCAGACAATTTTCCATCTATAATTATAGAATCATCGGTTTTATGACAATAATATATCATTGGTTGAGACTGAATCATAAAAGGCAGGAATGAAAACAATAAACAAAGCAATAATTTCATAAAAAAGCACAGTTTATGTAAATCAGTCGTCTTCTGAATACAATTTATCCAGTTTTTTAATAATTTTTTTAGCTTTTTTAAAATCTGCTTTTTTTACCTGAAGACTTATAGTCCCTGCACCTATGGGGAACAATGAAGAAGAAATGGCATTGGCAATAATACTGGGAATACCTTCTTCTTCCAATTTGTGATGATAAAGTCTTGCTTTGATCTCATTTGCAAACTGCTTAACTGTTACTATTTTCATAACTTTTATTTATTTTATAATTTTTCCAATATTTTTTCACTTGCTTCATCCAATAACTCAAAAACTTCCTGAAATCTGCCATCATAATAAGGATCTGGAACATCCATATTTACACCCGGATATGCCATATTCATAAAAAGTTTGATTTTTTTTGTATCATTTGAATTTCTGGCTAAGTTCAATAATTCAGAATAATTTGTTTTATCCATTGCCAAAATCAAATCAAAATCGTCAAAATCACTAATTTTAAATTGCCTCGCTTTTAAATTATTTATATCTATACCATTTTCGAAAGCGACATTTATACCTCTTGAGTCAGGTGGTTCCCCAACATGCCAATCGCTTGTGCCTGCGGAATCAACCTTAATATCCAAATTCATCAGCCTGGACTTATTTCTTATGATCCCTTCAGCTAAAGGTGACCGGCAAATATTGCCTAAACATACCAAAAGTATCTTCATGGGTGTAGATATTTAAAAAATCAAATTTAATGTAAAAATGTGTTTAATCCAAGAAATAGGAATATTTATTTAAAAACATTACCTTCGTATAATAAAAATATTTTTTATTGATGAGATATGCTGTAAGATTAGCTTATAAGGGAACTCCTTTTTCGGGTTGGCAAAGACAGAATAATGCTTATACCATACAAGAAACTATAGAAAAATCAATGTCTTTAAGATATGGCAGTGATATTTCTGTTTTTGGTTGTTGCAGAACAGATAAAGGAGTGCATGCGTATGATTCGTTATTTCATTTTGACTTTGATGAAGAAATAACAGACAACTTTACTTACAGTTTAAATAAAATGCTTCCTAAAGAAATAGTTCTAAAAGACATTCAGCAGGTTTCTACCGGTTTTCATGCAAGGTTTGATGCTGTCTCAAGATCATATATTTATAAAATCCATACTTTTAAAGATCCTTTTAAAGATAGCTTGAGTTTTTATTACCCGTTAACTTTAAAAGCTGATTTCAATAAGATGCAAGAAGTTGCAAATTTATTAATGCAATATGATGAATTTTTTCCTTTTTGCAAAACGCATACAGATGTAAAAACGATGAAATGTGTACTAAAAGAGAGCTTTTGGATAAAAAAAGAAAATGGAGAACTGGAATTTCATATTAAGTCTGACAGGTTTCTCAGAGGGATGGTAAGGATGATAGTAGGAGTATGTATTAATGCAGGATTGGATAAAATTTCCATCGAAGAAATAAAAGAGTCATTGGAAAAACAAATACGACTTGACACAGACTGGAGTGTTCCTGCTCATGGTCTTTATTTAAATAATGTCAAATATTTAACCTTGGATTAAAAATATTACCTATTTTTGTTTTACTAATAATTAAACAAAAATGAAAGAAGAAAAAAGAATCAATAAAGAGGAATCAATTATCACTGCTGCTGAAAAAGTTTTTAACAGAGTAGGGTATAAAAATGCCAAGATGGAAGAAGTTGCGAAATTGGCAGGAATAACAAAAGTAACTCTTTACACATATTTTCAAAGCAAAGAGAATCTTTATATGGCTTTGACATATCGTGGATTTCAAAAACTGCTCAACGGATACTATCAGGTTATTGACAAATATAAAAATGAATCAGGATTGATATCTTCTTTGGCTCTTTTAAATAAATTCATGGATTTTTCTACAGAAAACTTTGTATATAATGAAGCACTATTAAACTATTTTTCAACTATCCGTTCTGCTGATGAAAATAAACTTACAGATGCATTGAAAGAAAGTATTTATTTTAAAAAAATGCAGGATATTCATAATCTCATATTTAAATTATCAGCAAAGGAAATATTAAGAGGTAAATCTGACGGAAGTATTATCAATGATTTTGATCCTATGTTTTTATCCCTCCACGCCTGGACAATGGTAATAGGATATTCCAAGGTTTTAGCAGCTTCCGGAAATGAAGAAACAACAATATTTCATATAAAAATGAATGATTTAAAAAACCTGATATTACAGACAGCAAAAATAGTTTTAATTAATAATATAGATATTAGTAACAATTCTTTTGAGATATAAATAATATGGAATTACATAATATTAGGAGAAATTATGGCAAAGCTAGTTTGAAAATTGAAGATCTTGATAAAAATCCGTTTAAACAATTCGATGATTGGTTTAAAATTGCATTAAAAGAGATCAAACCGGATCCCAATTCCATGGCTTTAGCAACATCAGGAACTGATTGTCAACCATCTTTAAGAACTGTTTTGTTAAAATATTATGATGAAAGCGGGTTTGTTTTTTTCACTAATTACAATAGTAAAAAATCTAAACAAATATCAAAAAATCCTAAGGTTGCATTGCTTTTTACCTGGTTGATCCTGGAGCGACAAGTGATTATTGAAGGGAAAGCAGAGAAAATTTCAAAAGCAGAATCTCTAAAATATTTTTCGTCCAGACCCATTGGTAGTCAACTAGGTGCCTGGGTAAGCCCTCAAAGCAGCATCATATCATCCAAATCCATTTTACTATCCAAGCTGGAACAGATGAAAAGAAAATTCAAGGACGGAAAAATACCTTTACCTGACTTTTGGGGTGGTTATCGCGTAATTCCCGAAAGAATAGAATTTTGGCAGGGCGGCGAAAACAGATTACACGATAGATTTTTGTATGAAAAAGACAATGAAGGAGAATGGGTGATCAACAGGCTGGCACCATAAACTATTAACCTTGTTCAGCAGCTTTTTGTTTTTTGAAGAAATAAAATTCAAATTATGAAAATATTAGGTATTATGTCCGGAAGTTCCCTTGATGGAATCGATCTGGCTCTTTGTGAATTTGAAAAAGAAAAATCCGGAATTAAATGGAAAATTCTTAAGGCAGATACTATTGAATATTCTGATGAATGGAAAGAAAAATTAAAAACACTTCCCCATTTATCAGGTAGGGAATTGACTTTAGCAGATTATCATATAGGATATCTATTTGGAAAAGAATCAAAAAGGTTTTTGGGAAATGAAAAGGTAGATTTTATCGCCTCACACGGGCACACTGTTTTTCATGAACCGGATAATATGATGACACTTCAGATTGGTAATGGTTCTGCTATAGCTGCTGCTTCGGGTATATCTACAATATATGATTTTCGTTCAATGGATATTGGTTTTGGTGGTCAGGGTGCACCGGTAGTACCGATTGCAGACAGGGATCTTTTTCCCGGATTTACGGCATTGGTAAATATAGGCGGCATTTCAAATATCAGCATAAAAAAATCAGGAGAGATATTTGCTTATGATATCAGCCCCGCTAACCAATTATTGAATTTTTTAGCACAAAAATCAGGCAAGGATTATGATAAAGATGGTGAAATGGCATCAAAAGGTAAGGTCGTTGATGAGGTGATGAAAAAATTATTATCTTTTGATTATTTCGATCTCATTTACCCTAAATCACTGGATAATAATTTTATCAAAAACAATTTTATTCCCATTTTGGAAAATGATAATAATTCAATTGAAGATAAAATGGCAACCGGTGTGGAATTTATTGCTAAAACTCTGGCGGATGAACTAAAAAAACACCTCGGAAACAGCAACAACAAACAGGTGTTGATCACCGGTGGCGGTGCAAAAAATACTTTTTTGATAAAAAGAATAACAGCTTTATCTGAAGGAATTAAGATCATTGTTCCTGACAATCTGATCATCGATTTCAAAGAAGCTTTGATGATAGCATATATGGGATATTTGAGAGTAAATAAAGAAAACAATGTCTTGAGTTCCGTCACAGGTGCATCACGCGATTCAATCGGAGGAGCAGTGTGTGTGGTGTAGTATATTTTAATCCAGATTCTAACGGAAATAAGATTGCTTCGCTCTGCTCAATCTAATTCAATCTTCTATCAATCTAATTCAATCTTCTATCAATCTAATTCAATCTAATTCAATCTACATCTTATGCCTTTCCCAGTAATTCTGTGATTCTGTTTCATCAAGGATCTGAAGATAATTGATATATCTCTTGACTTTGACAGTTAAATTTAATAATATTCAGATAATCAACGACATACGATTTTCAAAAGTGCAAAATTGCCACTACACAATAAATTTTATTATTGAAGTTATTGTTTTTGCAATATTGTCATGCTGTCTTACCTGGTTAATTTTTAGCAGGAGACAGATTTTTAACAGGCTTGAGATTCATAGCCTTGAGGATATCAGAAGCTAAAGCATTATGTTTTCCTTTTAGCAAAAGTATTTGGTCGTTAAGTTTGATTTTTGAAACTTGTAGTGTATTTAATGCTTCTTTAATTTTTTCTACTGACAGATTTTCAACTTTCTTTTTATGAAGGATTAATTCAAGATTTCTTTCAAGTAAAAACGCTATAAAACATAAGACAAAATGTCCTCTAATGCGCTGTGGGGTCCAGTGAAAAATTGGGCGAACTTCCATAGTTGATTTTAGAATTCTAAATGATTCTTCTATTCGCCATAAGAGTTTGTAGTTTTCAAGAATTACTTCATGTGATATATTTGGGTCAGAAAATTGTATCCCGTAATATCCATCCCATATAGAATCATTTTTAATTCTTTCTTCATCAATACCAATGCTTTTTTCTTTGCCTTGTGTTTTGATGTATTTTTTTGCACCTTTTTTGTTGCTTATGGCTTTATTGTTTTTAATCATATCGGTAGCCTTCTGTATCAATCTGAGACGTTTTTTTATATCTGCATTGGCTCGTTTTGCAGACCACGTGACAATTATATTGTCTTTGATTTGATGTTCTTTATTATTTTCATCTTGGTAATTAACAATATGGTCTTTTATTATTTTATACTGAAATAATACCTCTCCGGTTTTTTTATCTACTTGAGTTATTTTATAATCTTGGGGATTAAAAATTTCTTTCTTGATGTTTTTTGTTTGACTTTTCAGTTTGCTGCTTACAATGTAATCGTATCCGGCTTCTTTTATTATGCCAAGATTCACCCCTCTGTTTAGTCCTTTGTCCGCAACAATTATTACTTTTTTGATTTCATATTTTTCTTTTAAAATCTCTATTGCTTTCAACATAGTTTTGCCCTCAAATAAATTTCCTTCAAATAGCTCATAACCTATCGGCCTCCCATGCTGATCCACCATCATGCCCATTACTACTTGTACTTCATTAAATTTGCCTGCTTTGCTAAACCCAAAGGCTCTCAATATATCTTCATCTGTACTCTCAAAATGAAATGTAGTTACATCGTAAAACACAACATCAACTTTCAAATTAAATAAATTCCTATGTTGATTAAATAGCTCTTTTTCTATTAACTCTTTTCGTTGAGCTAATACATCCAATGACCTATATATGTGTTGTAAGTCTACAGGTGGTAAATCTAAATACCTGCCTTGTTCTCGCCATGAAGAATATTTGCTATTAGGCTTAAGAAGTTGACTAATTGCCAAATACATCACAACCTGTGCAATATCAAATGTAATCTTATTATTTCTGCTAACACGGTGAAGTATCTCACTTAATCTGAATTTATCCCATAACTTTTTATAAACGATATGACCATAGTAAAGACGTTCAAGCTCTTCTAAGACTACCTCTTCTTTGGGCTGTCCTGCCAATTCTAATAATCGTTTTCCCATTTTTATTAGCTCCGGATTTCCGGAAAGATTATCAAACCTTCCAAGATTTGCAATTACTTCATGCTTGACCTTCCCTGAATCTCTATAGGATTTTACTAATTGCAGGTAAGTATAGTTCTTTGATCTTGTCTTTTTAATAAACATATTGCAAATATACAAAAAAAAATTAAAAACATACTACTTGTAACAAAATAAATATTTACGTACACATCTGTACTAGCACTATTTATAGATATTTAAAACTTTTATCTAACAACTTAGTTGCCACTACACTTTTTTAACCCACCAAATCACAAACGCCTGATATTCTGTGGTTTATCATTGCAAAAACCCTGAAAATCACCAACAACTGTCAAAGTCAAGAAAAGAATAAAGCCTTTTTAACTTCTCTCAAAATTTAAGAAATTTCCTAATAAAAAATCAGCTTCTTCTTTAATATATTATAAGACAAAATAGGTATTTATTTACTCACATATAGATAACAGATTAAGGAAACTTTGGATATTTGCTCCAATCAGGATCTCTTTTTTCCAAAAATGCATTCTTCCCTTCTTTTGCTTCTTCCAACAGATAATACATAAGGGTAGCATCACCTGCAAATTCCATAATTCCTCTTTGGCCGTCAAGTTCGGCATTGAATCCTCTTTTGATCATCCTTAAAGCTAACGGACTGTGACGCATCATTTTTTTTGCCCAATCCACATAAGTATTTTCCAATTCATCCAAAGGCACTACTTTATTGACCAAACCCATATCCAATGCTTCCGCTGCTGAATATTGTTCACAAAGGTACCATATCTCCCTGGCTTTTTTCTGACCTACTATCCGGGCAAGATACGAAGAACCAAATCCTGCATCAAAACTACCTACTTTAGGTCCGGTCTGTCCAAACCTTGCATTTTCACTTGCAATGGAAATATCAGCAATTACATGAAGTACATGACCGCCTCCTATTGCAAATCCATTAACAGCAGCGATTACAGGCTTGGGAATATGTCTCATCAGTCTGTGAACATCCAAAATATTCAGTCTCGGCACACCGTCGTTACCAACATATCCTCCCTCTCCTTTGTAATTTATATCTCCACCTGAACAAAATGCTTTATCACCCTTTCCCGTCAATACCACAACTCCTATATCAGGTCTTTCCCTGCAAATCTCCATTGCTTCATATATTTCCTTAGCTGTTTCAGGTCTGAATGCATTATACACATCAGGTCGATTGATAGTGATCCTTCCAATCCCTTCGAAAAAATCAAATAATATATCCTGATATTCTTTTATTGTTGTCCAATTTCTCATAATAATTTTATTTGTTTTTAAAACTCAAAAGTAATTCAAAGATTGTATACCCGAAAATAATAAAGAGTATTTTTTTACATAGAACACTACTCTGGCAGATACCTACAATTTATTTATTTTTTCCAAAAGCTTTTCGGTTTCACTTGCATCTTCTCCGCTTTTTTTAGCGAGTTCAATAGCTTTTTTTGCAGCTTTTGCAGCCTCTTTTTTCATTTTAAGTTTATATAACAATGCTGCATAAGTATCCGTATTCATATATTTCTCATCCAGTTCAACAGATTCTTTTGCCCATTTCAATGCAATCTTAAGCAAATTCACATTTTGCATATCGTCATTTTCATAATAACTCCAAGCAACCTCATTTCTCATATCAGAATCATTTGGGGCAAATTTTGTGAAATATTCATTTGCTTTAGCTGTTATCTTCTCCCAATCCTTTTCATTAGCATATCGCAATTTATTCAATTCAATTTTAGCCATCAATTTGTCAGCTCCTTTATATCCTGAACTTTTTACATCTATTTTCGCTTTTTCATAAGTTTCTTTATCTTTTCGTTCAGCTATATACAATTTACGGTAAAAAACATTCTCAATATATTTACCAAGATCTTTTTCAGTTAATTTCTGACATTCATCCTGGTTTTTTACTAAAAACTTAAAACATCTGTGATCTGTATTTTGCACTAAATGAGTGATAAGTTCAATATTTTCTTTAGTCATCAGATCTTCGTCAGATTGAGTATAAAAAAACCAATCCGCACATTCTTTTACATCAATATATGCCCCACTTGCCACTTCAAGATACTTCTGTATAAACGGAGTATCCCGTTCGCCATTTTCATATCGCTCTGTCAACTCTTTCAACCTTTTCTCAGGATTTAAAGCATCTTTACCCAATTCAATAAGTTTTTCAGCTTTCATGGCTCCAACACCCTGATGCACAAGATTGCCAAGTGAATCAATAAATAAAAGAGTAGGATAAGCCCTGATTTTATATTTTTTCCTGAATTCTATTCCTTCTCCTTTCTCCATATCCATTCTAAATGAAACAAAATTAGCATTGAAATAATCTCCAACCTCTTTTTGGGGAAAAATCTCTTTGGTCAACCATTTACAGGGGCCACACCAGGTAGTGTATGCATCTATAAAAATAATTTTATTTTCTAGTTTTGCTTTTTCTTTTGCTCCTGCAATATCTCCTTTATAGAAATCAATGCCCTGTCCGTTTACTACAGATATAGAAATAAAAAATAACAATGTAATGATATACAATTTCATAATTTATTGATTTTAATTATTGATGTTAAAAAATATTTTATTCTTAATAAAACATTACAGTATTAATATTATTGCAAAATAATTAAAAATAATATGTCAAATATTGACTTTTTATTGTTTTTCTGTGTGTTAATAATTATGTGAAATAGCCACTAATGCACTAATTTACTATTTTCACTAAGAATATTTTAGAGTAAATTTGTTCTCTACTCAGGTAGGAGCATTTTGTCTGAAAAAAATACTTTTCTATATGTCGTTCCTATGGAACTCATCAGGTATATTTCATTTTTTCGCATTGCGTATTGATTCTCCTTTTGGAGTTAGAGGCAGAGGGAGGGGAAAGCGAAAAAATGAAATGCACCCAACTCATTCGACTATCTTTGTTTCTTGAACCGATGACTTATGTCAATCGGCTATAATATTCCGTCCCTCACGGGACTTTTGCCTAGTATTTGACTTACTCGAGGGTATTATCACTCCTGAAATCCGCCAAATGGCGGATGATAAATTTTAGAAAGAGGACGTGTGCCTCCGCTTTGCAACCGCTAAAGCTTTAAGCGAACGCGGTAAAGCTTCAGCGACACGCGGAAAGTCCCTTGTATATTGAATGCAAAAAAACGGAATCAACGAAATCTTCACCCTAAAACCGATTATTTTATCAGTATTTGTATCTTTGCAACCTTTAAAAGACAAAAATGAGATTAAAGAAAAAAGAAAAGGTCAGAGGAGTTCTTATAATCAGTTTAGCATCAATGCTTTGGGGCTTGGACGGTGTCGTATTAACACCAAGACTTTCAAATCTCAATGTAATATTCGTAGTTTTTATATTGCATGCCATTCCTTTTCTTTTTATGAATTTATTTCTTTATCCAAGGTACAAGGAGCTAAGTAAACTTGACAAAACTGCAATTTTTTCTCTGATCGCAGTAAGTGTTTTTGGTGGAGCTGTGGGAACTATCGCTATTGTAAAAGCATTATTTATTGTGAATTTTCATCAGTTATCCGTTGTTGTTTTGTTGCAAAAACTTCAGCCTGTATTTGCTATTATTTTAGCGGCTGTTTTCCTGAGAGAAAAACTCACAAAACACTTTTTGTATTGGGGTGCGGTAGCGATTATGGCGGGATACTTCCTGACATTCGGATTGAACAAACCTAATATTCATGCTGATGCCAATACCATAAAAGCTGCACTGCTTTCCATATTAGCTGCTTTT
>JALVEE010000011.1 GCA_027008645.1 Saprospiraceae bacterium | reverse complement strand
CGAGGGTTGCGAATGGTTGCGATGGTTGCGAATGGTTGCGAGGGTTTGTGAAGGGTGCGATGGGTTGCGATGGGTTGCGATTGTTGCGAGGGTTGCGAATGTTGCGAAGGGGGGCGATGGGGAGAGAAATGACTCTTTTTGTAATTGAATGCAGCGATTAAATAACCGAAAGCATCTATTTACTAAGTGACTTAAAATAAAATTAAGATAAATGAGGTTTTAAAAATAAAATCATATATATTTGCAATAACAATTAATTAAAATATTGCTTTGGACGGTAATAACAGATAGTAATCTTTGTAATTTGAGAACATTTGGACGGGATTTATTTGTTAATTTGACAGAGTGATAATATTAAAATCATTAAACAATGAAAAGAAAAGTAAATTTTTTAATCTTTTTTATTTGTTCTTTTTCCTTGGTCACGGTTAATGCTCAACTGGTGAACAATGGAGGAACAATAATCGTAAAAGACGGTGCCGTTTTACACGTTGAATCCGACGTAAAAAACACCACCGGTTCGCTTCAACTCGAAGCTAATTCCACTTTGGAAGTAAGCGGTGATTTCGTTAGCGAAGCAGCTGCTACTTTTGATGCGGACGCCAATTCTACAGTCAAATTTTTTGGCTCAACAAGCAAAAACATCAAATCAAGTGGAGATGACTTCGGCAAAGTACTAATGAGCAAGGATGCCGGAGTAGATATGTCACTTACTGATGCAATGGAGATTACCACAAATCTGGATTTTACTCCTGCAAATGGCAATAAACTTGTGATTGGGGCAAATGACTTAACATTCGGGACTTCTGCAACGGTTACCAATAATGGAACAAATCGTTATATACAAGCAGACGCAGCAGGAGTAGTTAAGAAAAAATTTACTGCAACCGGAACATTTGAATTTCCTATTGGAGATGCAGCCTATTATTCTCCTATAACCGCAAATGTCACAGCAAACGCATTTGGAGGTAGTGCTAATCTGGCAGTAAATGTTGTCGATGCAGTACATCCCACTAAATACAGTGATGCCGAATCTCATATCACTAGATACTGGAAAGTAGCTGCTACAGATATGACCAATTGGACTGCTACATTGACCGGAACATATACGGATGCCGATATTGTAGGCACAGAAGCTAATATCAAGGGGGCAAGCTATACTACTGATTGGAATTTTGCCAACGCCGGAGCTAATAATGCAAATAATACCGTTACCGGAGACATAAGCGCAAATTCTGATTTCACCGGAATGAATTATTATGGAAAAATGGCCTCTCTTAAGGCATTTTTGCAAGGTGCATATAGTGGAGGTTCTATGACGACTACTCTTGCTGATGATTTACCATTAGGTGCTAACGATGGAGATCATTTTCCAAATATTAGCCCATATGGAACAGGTGAAACTATAGCTTCTATACCCGCAAATGTTACCGATTGGATAAAGATAGAAATACGTGATGCGGCTGATGCTTCCAATATATTAAAATCATATGGCAAGTTTATCAAAAATGATGGACAGATATATGAATTGGATGGCACATCTGCGCCAAGGTTCAAAGATGCTCCTACCACTGGATATGTAGCAGTTAGACATAGAAATCATCTTGGAATTAGAACCAATTCTGCACTTGATTTTTCAACATCACCCTCACATGACTTTACAACTGGATCAGCTCAAGCTTATGGCACAGATCCTATGAAGGAAGTATCAAGCGGTGTATGGGGAATGTGGAGTGGTAATACTAGCGGCGATCAATATATTAAATATAATGGAGGATCTAACGACAGAGTAAAAGTCCTAATAAAAGTTGGATTTACAACCCCTAATAATATTTTAACAGGTTATTATAATGAAGATGTTAATATGGACAAAGATGTTAAGTATAATGGTGGTGCCAATGATCGTGTAAAAATATTAATCAACGTAGGTTTTTCAACACCAAATAATATTATTACAGAACAACTTTAAAAATCATAAAACATATAAACATGAAATATTTTAACATAATTTTGGTCTTGTTTTCTGTTACTTTTGTACAGGCGCAAACCTTCGAAATTAGAACTCATTATGTAGCAGAGTCAACATTTGATGTTCAAATGCGGTGTACAAGCGAACCTCATCCAACAACAGATACCTATCTATTGGACTTGCTGTTTGGACTAAAATGGCAAAGCAGTTATGATATTGATTTAGGTACAGCTACTGGAAATTACGAAATTAAAAAATCTGATGTTGAAAAAATAACTGGAGCATATGAGTGGCAATCTTTCTATGCAAATAATATGCCTTTTCAATTCCCAGAAGAATGGACTTTAAATGAATGGAAGACTATTGCGACTATTCCTATCGCTAAAAAAAGTACAACCCAAAATATTGGGACAATTGAAATTTGCGAAGTTGGGTTTGACCCAACTACTGACCTCAATATTAATGTTGACGGAACAGATTATGTTCCTACAATTAACGGAGCGGCAAACAATGTTGTTATTCCCCTAACCCTCTCCCACTTCACAGCAAAAAAATACAATAGGACTTCTTCTTATTTGTCATGGGATAGTGAGGACGAGGTCAATTTTGATAGATTTGAGATTGAGAGAAGTACGGGATTCAATGATTGGGAGTATGCAGGCACCGTAAGAGGTTCTAGCAAAGACAGAGGCACTAAATCATATTCATTTATCGATAAGGATGTCTATAATAGTCTTGGCTACCAAGCTTTCTATTACAGGCTTAAGATGATTGATTTGGATGGACGATATATTTATTCCGGTTCAAGGGTAGTAGAGTTTGACAATGGAGATAAGACTCCAAATCTTCAGGTATTCCCCAATCCGGCTTTCGACAAGGTGTATTTCACTCTTAAGGGCATTGACAGGGATAGTGAATTGAGTATTGATATATATGATAATACGGGAAGATTAGTGATGAACAAAAGCTTAATCTATCAAGTCAATAAAAATATATTGATCGATAATGCAAAAGAGAGATTAAAAGCAGGTATTTACAATGTAATAATCTCTGATAATAATAAAAATAGGTTTTTCAAAAAGTTGGTATTGACTAGATAATAAATTATGATTTATAACCCCACTATTCAATTAAAAGAGGCAGTTCAGACGAATTGCCTCTTTTTTTATAATTCTTCTATAACCATAAATCAACTGGAAAAAATATGGTGTATTTCATTTTTTCGCATTAAAGTTTAATTTTCATGATTCTCGGCACATCTAGTCCCTCATCCATCCCCCAGTGAAATACTTCATTGATTTCACGGGGTAAACCGCAAAAGCTCTGCTTTCCCCCTTATAATTTTTCTCCACTTCGATATTTCTTTATATCGTCTCTATTAGGAATAGGTCCATACGATGATTGAAAAATAGGTTTCAAATATTGTATATTCCCTTCTAAAATTATTTGCAATGAATCATTCATAAAATCGGCTGTATGCTCTAAAATAATTTCCATAACTTCTTCGACAGTTTTTCCTTGCCCCACATCAATCTCAATTTGACTTACTATTTTCCCATGATCTATTTTTTCATCAATCTCATGACAGGTAATTCCTTGTTTTTCACCATTCATAATAGCCCAAAAAATCGGAAAACGACCTTTATTCATAGGTAGAAGAGAAGGATGAAAATTATAAAACTTCAATCCACTCTCTCTTAGAATCTTCCTCTTATATATTTGTGAGGTATTTGAAAGAACAAATTCTGCTTTATGTACTCTTAATTCCTCTAAAAATCTCTCTTTATTTATATCTTTTACTTTTGAACAGGGAATAGAATAATATTCAGCAAGAGTCTTTATCGATAAGAATCTCTTTTTTTCAAGTGGCAATGGAAATACACAGCCCACTTTTTTCAAAAATAATTTTGTCATGTACTTAAGCAAATAGAATTTATTAGATATCCGGATATTGGATAGAATATATGCTCTGTTATCATGATTTGGCAACAAAAATGATGTGTAATATATATGTTTGATTAAAAAACTGTTTTTTTTCAAAAATTTATCCAAAGGCTTTAAAAACAATACATCATCTCTATTTAGTATTAAAATAATACTTTTTCGATTCCTTATATACATATTTTTATTTTCCATTATACTCAAATTCATAGGTCATTATTTCCTCCATACTTTTAGCTTTTGTTAACTTGTAGAAAACAAATTCCACAATGCTTAAAACCTGACCTAAGGCAGGCAAAAAATCCTTTTTGTCAAACATCACATCTATGGATTCTCTGAACTCTCTATCAAAAAAAGCCCCCGGTTTATCAAATAATACCGGAAATTTCAAAGATTTGCTCTTCTTTAATTGAGTAAATATCTCACTCCCTTTGGAAAAAAATACTTGTTCAAGCTTATCGGCCAAAAGATGAGCGCCACTAGTACCTCTCGGGTTGCACTCTATAACATAAGGTCTATCATTTTCAATAATGAAATCAAAACTTAGTTGTCCTGTGAAATTTATCGCTTCTCCAAATTTTTTCACCCTTTCAAAAACCGAACTATTATCTTTGTGTTGAAACAACATACTTGCACCACCTTTATAAAGATACTTTGGCATATATGAAATATAGGATTTAAGATTTCCTTCATCAAATACAGCATAAGTACAAAGTTGTTGTCCTTCAATCTTTTTCTGCGCAATCCAATTTGTAGATTTTTTAATCTTTTCAATTACAGATTCATAAGGTCTGTCAATTATAATATCTCGTCCAAATCTGGAATAAAGTGGTTTGAATACATATTTTGAAGCATTGGAATAATCCTTAAAGTCAGCAATATAATGCGTTTCAGGTACATTAAAATAATTTTCCGCAAGTTTTATAAACGTGAATTTATTGTGCAATTGATCCATTAAATCAATATCAGAAACCCAAACTTTGCAAGCCAATTCTTCTGCTATTATACTCAGATGAAAAGCCTCTTCACTTGTGGGAATTATATGGTCTATTTTTTCTTCTTTTACAATATTCACTAAAAACTTTTCAAATCCGGCAGCATCAATATTTGGAGCGGGATGACGCAAATATTTTGAACAATACTTACTAAATCTCGCAATTGGAAACATTATTGAGTCCCCACACAGAACCCTATGATTGTGTTTTCCAAAACTACGGCACAATTCCAATGCAATTGGAGCTCTTGAACCTAGTATAAGTACAGTATATTGACCCGAATCAGACATAAGCATCAATATTTTAATGAGGCAGCACCTATAGTAATTCCGGCAGCAGTTCCTAACAAAAGAATGTCATCTCCACGTTTAATTTTATCATCCTCTATAGCGTCATATAATGTGATAGGAATCGATGCTGCAATCGTATTCCCGTACTTACTCAGAGACAAATGCAATTGTTCTGCATTGAGATTGTAGTGTTTTTTAAGATACTTCAAAGCTAATTTACTCGCTTGATGAGGAATGATATGACGATAATCATTTATTTCCATTCCTGTTTCTTCAATGTATTCCTCTAAAAATTCATGAAGTTTTCCAATAGTGAATTTCAATACCTTAGAGCCTTCCATTTGAAAATAAAAATCTTTTTCATGATTTATTGCATCAGGATTATGATGATGCATTACATTGCCACCTCCCTTTACTGCAGTATAAAAGGCTCCCTCTGAATATGTATTAAATTTAAAATCTTGACAATAAGAATTCCCTTTTGATTTTCCAAGGATAAAAGCGACAGCTCCATCGCCAAACAGACTATAGGTTTCAATATTATCAATATCAAGTGATTTTGAAGATATCTCTGAAGTAACAATTGCGATTCTGTTATATATTCCTAAATGAATGAAACTTGCTGCCACATGCAATCCGGACAAGAAACTCAGACAACTCGAATTGATATCATAGGATGGAATCCCACTATCTGATTTACCTAATTCTCTTTGAATAAAACTTGCGGTAGAAGGTAAGGGAAAATCAAAAGTAGCACTAGTGCGACAAGAACAAAATAAATCCAATATTAAAACGTTTAAAGAGAATAACCAAAAAACAAAAATTATGAGAGGGAAAGCACCAGCTCTCCCATTAACAGTAAAC
>JALVEE010000010.1 GCA_027008645.1 Saprospiraceae bacterium | reverse complement strand
CTGTTGACGGTATATCTACTAAAGATTTATATCAAAGCATGAATATCGCGCACAAACGAAATCAGAATACACAGCTTACTATAAAGCCCAAATCAAAATATATTGGTGATGTTATTGTATCAAATACATCCGGATATGCACTCAAACCCAATTATGGAATGAAATTAATTGGTAATAATCCCCATTACCGGGCTCCTTTTGTTCAGTCTCAAATAGGATATAGTGATTTGATTCCAAATAGTTTTACAATGGGTTATACTATTGAGTTCGGAGAGCAATTTTTTCCAATTAATATAGAACCACAATCATATCCTGAAAATAATTCAATAGATATACCAAACAGAGGAAAAGTGGAATCCAACGGTTTTAGACCGGATAATAGTGTTGCAATGCGGAAAATAAGAAGAGGAAATCAAAATAGTATGGATGCATATGAATCAGCCCAATCCGGTTATATGGAAAAAGAAACTTATGATATGGATTTGGTTAAAAAAGTTGATGGTAAGCAAGTCTCTAATGGTTTTTTTGCCAAGGCCTATGTTTCCCCGACAATTAATCTAATACAAACCCCAAATGACAGAGAGCTCAATACTCCCGGTTATAGTCAAGTCAAAACCGGTTTTGGCGGTGGAGTAGCACTCTCTTATAAAAAGAATAAACACGAGATTGAATCAGGAATCAATGTTGCCGGCTTGAGATATTCTCCTAAAAAAATTGTACAGGGTAGTGAATCTTCCTCATTGTACTTAGATAAAATGAAATATCTTCAAATAAAAATACCTCTTGTTCATAAATATCACTTTGTCGAAAACTCTAAGTGGGATATGTATTCTGTCGCAGGTGTTTCTGCCAATGCTGTTTACAATGCAGATTATGTATTCGTTGAAACTAAGATAGATGATACCGGCAAAAAACATACTTTGGAGAAATTTGCTAAGGAGCTGAAAGATGATTTGAATTTTAAAAATACGTTTTATGGTAAAAAGAATTATCCCAAAGGAGTACAAGATGGAGCCAAGATCAAAGATAAATTATTTGTTTCAGCTAATGTAGGTGTTGGTATCAAAAGGAAATTTAATAATGGATTGTCCATTTATATCGAACCACAATACAATTATTCTTTTAATGAATTTGGCCCGAATAAGGATTTATTATCCGGTGGTGAATTTAGATTGGGAGTAAGTAAGGCCTTGTCTCTGTAGGACGCATTTGATTTTTTTTTAGCATTGTTGAGGAATAATATACTAAAATGAGGTGTTTGATATATATTGCCCCTAAATAAATAATGTAGCAAAATCAATATTATCCACCGGTTTGCTGGATTGAAATTCACCTTTTTACACACTATATTTTTTATTTAATAAATATGTGTTACTTTTGTACTCATTATTTGATATTTATTAAAAAGAATTCTTTTATGAAGCCTACTTTAGTTGTTTTAGCTGCCGGTATGGGGAGCAGATATGGAGGATTAAAGCAAATGGATGCTTTTGGCCCCAACGGAGAGACAATCCTCGATTATTCAATATATGATGCTATAAAAGCCGGCTTTGGCAAGGTAGTATTTATTATCAGGGAATCATTTCTGGATTCTTTTAAAGATTTTTTCAAAGGTAAATTTGAGGATAAAATAGATGTGGAATTTGTTACTCAAGAATTGGATAAAATCCCTGAGGGTTACGGTCCTTTTGATCGCAAAAAACCATGGGGAACAGGACATGCGGTGCAAATGGCTGCCGAAGTGGTTAATGAGCCTTTCCTTGTGATAAATGCAGATGATTATTATGGTAAAGATGCCTATTTCGTTGCTGCGGACTATTTCAAAGCTAATCCTGATGGCAAAAAAGACGGTAAAGATGAGTATTTTGTAATGGGGTATAAACTTAAAAATACATTGTCCGATCACGGTGATGTAAATAGAGGAGTTTGTGAAGCCGATGAAAATGGCAACCTTATTAAGATAAAAGAATGTAAAAAAATAGCAAGAGAAGCAGACGGAGTAATTAGATATCCCGAAGGTGATGGCAAAGTAGAATTGGATAACGAAACCCTCGTTTCAATGAATATGTGGGGTTTTTATCCAAGCTATTTTGAGTATTTTGATGCCAGATTTAAAGAGTTTCTTGAAAAACACGGAAATGAAGAAACTTCAGAGTACTATATCCCCGATTTGATCGACTGGTTGATAAAAGAGGATAAGGCGGTAATCAAGGTGCTTAGTTCCGATAGCGATTGGTTTGGTGTTACTTACCAAAAAGATAAGCCTTTTGTAATGGAAAGAATCAAAAGCTTAATCGAGGATGGAGTATATCCTGCAAAACTATGGTAGTGAAGTTTTTGTTTTTTAGCATTTTCTGGTAGTTTATTTTTTATTGATGTGATATGCAGCATTGCTGCATCCCTCTATCATTTTGTGGGATTTATGAGGGGGCAGCTGGGTAGAGAAACAGGAGAAACGGCGATGCAAAAAAATGAAATACACCTTTTTTAGACGACTTTTTTATCGAACATTCGAAGAGTATTGAGTTTTTGCTCCAAAGATATTTTATTGTCTATTTTTAATTGCTCAAAAAGATAATCCGTAGCGGTGTTTACCGGTATATTAGGGTAATATTCGTCCCTTGCGTAATGCAGGTATTTCATCAACAAAAAGGCATCAAACCATCGGAATAGCCTTTTTCTATATCCTTGAAAGTCTTTTGTGTGTTTCTTAATTTCAGTATGTATCTTCTTAAAGTTTTTAGACTCCAGATATTCCAAAACAGGACTTGTTAGTAATTCCATTCCCTTGGAATAGTCATCGTAAAAAACTTCCAGATTATCAGTAAATGTTCGCAGAGCTATAAATGAATTGTAATTGTAAGTTTCAGGTATTTTCCCCAATGTGAGAATATCGTACAGCGCTCTTCCCGTACCAAATGGAACGCGCTGTGAAATCCTGGCAGACGGATAAACCGTGGTGCTGTTGATATTGCTAAAATATCCGGTGTTGATGAATTTTTGAAGAAAATAGAAGTCCTCTCCCGCTTGCCTTTTGTTCATTCCAAAAGCCTCTGCATAGGCAAATGCTTTTACCGCCATCGCACTTCCCATTACTTGATAGGCATAAGGCAATTTTAACAATTTTTGCATATTGATAAAATATCTCAAATGCAATTCGTAACTGATGATTGCCAATTTGTTTTCTTTGGAAAGTCTTTCGTGTAGTAAATGTTCAAAATGAATACTGTAAGCTTTGATTTTATTTCTTCTAAGCGCTTCTTTTTCCAATTCCGATAAATAATTGTCGTCAACTATTGTGTCGGCGTCCAAATTGCTTATGATTCCGTACGGATTATTGGCTTTTTTAAATCTGATATACGCTTCATCCATAGCAATTTTTCGCGCCATTCCTGCTCCTGCAATTTTCTTCTTTATATTTTTCACATAAATAGGATAGAATGATATTTTTTGTGAGTTGATTTTCTTAGACCAATCTATTAATTCATTATACTGTTTTTGATGAAAATCAGTAATGTCATCAGCCGCATCCTCGCTTTCATTTAAGACTATTATCACTTCGATATTTGTGCTGTAACCTTTATTGTCCAATAATGAATTTAATGTTGACATCAGGTCTTTTTCATAGAATGCCGGTATTGCGATTATTACCTCAAGATTGGTTGGGGGTGGGGTGGTAATCAATGGTTTTTCAAATTCAAAATTAGTGTATTTTCGCATTTGAATCTTTTATTAATTGGTGGTGAATATCAATAATCTGCGGAATCAAAGATATCTCATTGTTGTTTTTGATTATTATGTCGGCGAGTTTTATTTTTTCGGATTCCGGCATTTGGTTTTTGACACGCGATAATATACTTTCTCTTGTGTGATTGTCGCGCTTCATAACTCTCAAAATTCTTAATTCCAAGGGGGCTGACACAAGAATGGTCTTGTCCAAACTTTTGTAACTACCGTTCTCAAATAGCAGGGCTGCTTCTTTTAATACATATGGTGAATTCTGTGACTCACACCATCTATTAAAATCGTCTTTTACTGCCGGATGAACCAATGCGTTTAAAGCATCTAACTTGGTTTTATTATTGAAAATAATATCGGCAATGTATTGCCTGTTGAGTGAGTTGTCTGCGTTGTAACTCTTATCTCCAAGCAGTTTTTTGATTTTCTTGACCAAGTTTTGGTCTTCAATCATCAATAGCTTAGCTCTTGGGTCAGCGTAATAAACCGGGATATCCAAGACTTCAAAAATCTTGCAAACTGTGGTTTTGCCACTGCCAATACCTCCTGTTACGCCTATTTTTAACATATTTCTATTTTTAATCCATCTATTTTTTCATCATCCTTGATATCCTTAATGTCTCTATTGAGAATAGCTGAATAAATGCTTTTTATAAACTCTTTGGTTTTGGATTTCCTTATTTCGAAAATCAATCCGGGCAATGTGTTGAATGTATTTTCCAAAATTTTAATATCAAATTGATTAGCAATCCTCATAATATTTCCCATAAATGCATAATCATATTCTATTTTCACTTTATCAACAATCAGCCTGACAATTATCTCTGCTGATTCCAATGCGTCTTTAGTAGATGATTTATAGGCTCTGATCAATCCCGGTACTCCCAGTTTGGTTCCCCCAAAATATCTTACTACGATTATGCCTGTATTGGTTATGTCGAAACTTTTTATTTGATTAAAAATAGGTAAACCTGCTGTTCCCCCGGGTTCGCCATCATCATTGTATCTGTAATTTTCGCGTGCAGTTCCGATAGCATACGCATAACAATGGTGTCTTGCTTTGAAATGTTCTTTTTTTACTTCCTCCAACCGGGCTTTAAAATCTTCCTCCGAATTGATTTCAAAAGCATATGCGATAAATTTGCTTCCTTTTTCCTTGTAAACTCCTGTCGTGGGAGCTGCAATAGTTCTATATGAATCTATTATTTCCATAGTTTACTCTTCCAATTCAGTTCTCATTTTTTTAGTCAAATTTTTCACGACAAGATTATATGAATCACGGGTAAGTTCGCGGATTAAGCTGTCTTTTACATCAGAGTTTAGAGTGATAGTGTTCCAATGCTTTTTGTTCATATGAAAACCGGGATTTACTCCTTCGTATTCTTCTCTGAGTTGGATATTTCTCTCAGGATCGCCCTTGATATTTGCCGTGGGGGAATCGATATTATCCAATCCCATTAAGGCAAACATTTTGTTTCCGACCTTAAAAGCCAAAGTGGACTCGTCGAAAGGAAAACTCTCATGCACTCCTTTCAATTGTAGGCAAAAATCTCTGAATTCTTCAATATTCATACCCTGATTTTTTTTAAACTATTTAAGCAATAATAAATCTGCCAGTGCTATTGCTGTAATAGCTTCAATTACCGGAGGGACTCTCAGTGCGATGCAAGTATCGTGTCTTCCGCCTATTTGCAATAATTCTTTTTTGCCGGTATTGAAATTAAATGTTTCTTGTCCTAAACCAATGCTCGATGTTGGTTTTATCGCTACTTTGAATACTAAATCATTGCCATTTGTGATACCGCCGTTTATTCCGCCGCTATTATTGCTTGCAGTTTTTCCCGTTTTATCCACAAATGTATCATTGACTTCACTTCCGTATCTTTTTGCACTTTCAAAACCAAGACCGAATTCTATGCCTTTCACGGCAGGGACTGAGAAAGCCAAATGCGATATAACGGATTCTACGGAATCAAAAAAAGGTTCTCCAAGACCTATCGGCATATTACTGACTGTGCACTCAATGATTCCTCCGATTGAATCTTTTTTCTTCATCGCTTTATTGATTGCTGTATCAAAATCAGTATTTCCTCCAATCTCCACAATCTTGGCAACCGGTTTCATAGGATTGATTATTTTTTTGGCCAAAACTCCTGCTGCTACCAATCCAAGTGTCAATCTACCGCTAAAATGTCCTCCTCCTCTATAATCTTGATATCCTTTATATTTTTTTTCTGCTACAAAATCTGCATGTCCTGGTCGAGGAGTATCTTTTATAAAAGAATAATCTTTTGATTTTGTATTATTGTTTTCAAATATTATAGTAATAGGGGAGC
>JALVEE010000009.1 GCA_027008645.1 Saprospiraceae bacterium | reverse complement strand
GTGGCAGAAAGACATATTGGGAGCATGTATTTTGGATGCCCGGTGTACCTTGGTGGGTAAAAGCTACAATTTTGACTCCGATTGAATTTTTAGGATTATTCATCAAACCATTTACCTTGATGTTGAGGCTTTTTGCAAATATAACAGCCGGGCATATGGTAGTATTGGTATTTTTAGGATTGATATTTATATTTGGTAAAAGTGGTGCTGACGTCGGAGGATCTATAGTGGGTACGGCAATGGCTGTTCCTCTTGTGATTTTCATGATGGCATTGGAAATAATTGTTGCATTCATACAGGCATTTGTATTTACGATGCTGGTTGCATCTTATATAGGTGCAGCTGTTGAAGAGCATCATTGATTATAAATTTTGAAAATATTTTTTTAAATTAATTAAATAAATTAGAATGGTAGGAACTATTACATCATTAGGAATGGGATTGGCAGTAATCGGTGCCGGATTAGGTATTGGATTGATAGGAGCTAAAGCTATGGAAGCTATTGCTCGTCAACCTCAAGCTATTGGAGATATTAGATCTAATATGATTTTGATGGCTGCTCTTATCGAGGGAGTTGCATTGATCGCATTAGTATTGTCATTTATCTCTTAAGAAAGAAGAAACCGGGTAATTCAATACGGATGGTGGCGAATTGCCCGCTTTTAACACTTATTTAGTAATTTTAAAATTAAAACAATAATATGATATTTTTAGCTGATTTTAGTGTGATTAGGCCTGAACCGGGATTGTTTTTTTGGTCGGTATTAATATTCCTAATATTTTGGTTTGCTGTAGGAAAATTAGCTTTCAAACCTATTGCTAATGCACTTAAAGATAGAGAAAAAAGCATTCAAGATGCTTTGGACAAGGCAAAAATGGCTCAAGAGCAAATGGAAAAGCTCAATAACGAAAATGAAAGATTATTGCAAAGTGCAAGAGAAGAAAGAGGAAAAATACTTGCAGAGGCAAAAGAAATGCATTCAAAAATTGTTGGGGAAGCAAAACAACAGGCTAAGATTGAAGCTAATAAAATTGTAGCTAAAGCAAAAGCAGAGATTGAAAATGAAAAAGAGGCGGCATTTGCTGATTTAAAAAACAAAGTAGGATCAATGGCACTTGTTATTGCAGAAAAGGTTTTGGAAAAAAATCTTTCAACTGACAGCTCTCAAGTGGAATATGCAAATTCATTATTGAACAAGATGAATCTAAATTAAAATATGTCACTACATAAAATATATAGCAGATATGCAAAATCTCTTATTGAGATTAGCCAAGAGCAAGGTGTTCTCGATAATACTATTGAATCGGCAAAATTCTTTCTCGAAGTCAACAAAGTTAGAGATTTCAGGAATATGCTCAAGAATCCCGTGTTGAAATCGGAAATAAAATTAAAAGTCTTTGATTCGATATTCAAAGGAAAGGTAAATGATGTCTTTGAAAAATTCATGGTTTTGACAGTTAAGAAAAACCGGGAAATATTGTTACCAGAAATAATGCAAGAACTGTTGCTTCAGGATAAAAAAATGAAGAAGATTACGGATATTAATTTGACTACAGCAGTTGAACTTCCTCAAGATTTTATCACAAAATTGAAGAATTCCTTATTAGAAGCAAAGCTTACTGAGGACAATCTTGATATAACTACAAAAATTGATAGAAGCCTTATAGGTGGATTTGTAATACAAGTAGAAGATAAATTAATCGACAATAGTATTATTACAAAGTTGAAGAATATTGAAAAAAATATTATTGATAACAAACATATTAGAGTAATTTAAAAAAAAATTAAATCATAAAACAATGATGAATATTAAACCGGATGAAATAACTGCTATTCTTAAGCAGCAAATCGCAGGAACAAAATCTGCAGCTGAATTAGAAGAAGTTGGAACAGTTCTTCAAGTTGGAGATGGAATTGCCAGGATTTATGGGCTGAATAATGTGCAAGCTGGAGAGTTGGTTGAATTTGAAACAGGCACACAAGCACTGGTTCTAAATCTTGAAGAAGATAATATTGGTGTTGTCCTTTTGGGACCTGCAGACCATATAGAAGAAGGATCTCCTGTAAAAAGAACCGGAAAAATTGCTTCAATTGATGTAAGTGAGGAAATGGTCGGAAGGGTGATTAACCCGCTTGGACAGCCTCTTGACGGTAAAGGAGCAATAGGAGGAAAAAAATATGAGATGCCATTGGAAAGAAAAGCTCCGGGGGTAATCTACAGAAGACCTGTTTATCAACCTCTGCAAACAGGAATCAAGGCTATTGATTCAATGATTCCGATTGGTAGGGGACAAAGGGAATTGATTATTGGGGATAGACAGACAGGAAAAACAGCTATCGCTGTTGATACTATCATCAACCAAAAAGAAAATTACGATAAAGGAGATCCTGTATATTGTATTTATGTAGCCTCCGGTCAGAAGGGATCAACTGTAGCTCAGATTCAAAAAGTTTTGGAGGAGCACGGAGCCATGGCATATACGATTATTGTTTCAGCTACAGCAGCTGACCCTGCTCCACTTCAGGTATATGCACCATTTGCCGGAGCAGCCATAGGAGAATTCTTTAGAGATCAAGGGAAACACGCATTGATTATATATGACGATTTGTCAAAACAAGCTATTGCCTATCGTGAGGTTTCATTGCTATTGAGAAGACCTCCCGGACGTGAAGCATATCCAGGCGATGTATTCTATCTTCACTCAAGACTTTTGGAGAGAGCTTGTAAAGTAATTGAAAATGATGATGTGGCAAGGAATATGAATGATTTGCCTGATTCATTGAAAAATGCAACAGATGCCAATGGAGAACCATTTGTTAAAGGAGGAGGGTCGCTGACAGCTTTACCTATAATTGAGACCCAGGCAGCTGATGTATCCGCTTATATCCCTACTAATGTGATTTCTATTACAGACGGTCAGATATTCCTTGAGTCTAACTTGTTCAACGCCGGTATAAGACCTGCTATCAACATCGGAGTATCAGTTTCGAGGGTTGGAGGATCTGCACAGATCAAATCAATGAAGAAAGTGGCAGGAAGTTTGAAACTGGATATGGCTCAATTTAGAGAATTGGAAGCATTTGCAAAATTTGGTTCCGATCTTGATGCAGCCACGATGAAGATTATATCCAATGGTTTGAGGAACGTTGAAATTTTGAAGCAGGGACAGTATGCACCGGTTAGTGTCGGTAAAGAGGTTGCGATTTTGTATGTAGGTTCAAAAGGACTATTACTGGATATTCCGGCAGAAAAAGTCAAAGACTTTGAAGAGATGTTTTTGATGACTATGGAAAACAGTCACAAGGAAACCTTAGATCAATTGGCAGCAGGAAAGATCAATGACGAATTGTTGGGAGTTATAGAAAGCGTTACCAAGGATTTGGTTGGTAATTTTAAATAGAAATATCGAATATTAATAATTATAATTTTAAATTGTGAGTGGAAAATTAAAAGAAGTACGGGAACGGATTAAATCCATTAGTTCAACGCAACAAATTACAAGTGCGATGAAGATGGTGTCTGCCGCAAAATTGAAAAAGGCACAGGATTCTATCGTTCAGCTTCGACCATACGCATTTAGGTTGAACCAAATGTTGATTAATATTCTATCAAACCTCGAAGGAGACGTTAATACCAAACTGGGAATAGAACGGCAAGTAAAAAATGCGGTTTTGGTTGTGGTTACCTCTAACAGGGGGCTTTGTGGAGCATTTAATGCCAATATTATCAAAGTAGCGGAAAAATCATTAAATAATGAGTTCAAAGAACAATATGATAATGGTGATTTGAGTATCGTTTGCATTGGAAAGAAAGGTTATGAGTTTTTTAATAAGCATTATCCAAAAGCAAACATTGTAAGCGATTATGTAAATGCATTTGATGATTTATCTCATGACTCTATTTCGGCTATTTCTGACTTGTTGATGAAGGATTTTGAAGAAGGGAAAATAGATATTGTAAAAGTTGCTTTTGCAAGATTTAAAAATGCAGCAGTTCAGTTTTCAGAATTGGAACAGTTTTTACCTGTTCCAAAAATTGAAGTCAGTGATAAAGATGAGGCAAAATACAAATCCAACTATATTTTTGAACCGGATAAAGATGTTTTATTGGAGACTCTTATTCCCAATATTATGCATACAACATTTCAAAGATATTTGCTTGATACCAATGCTTCTGAGCACGGAGCGAGAATGACAGCTATGGAAAATGCTACTGAGAACGCTAAAGAATTGTTAGGAGAATTGAAACTCGAATTTAATAAAGCTCGACAGGAGTCAATCACAAAAGAATTATTGGAAATAATCAGTGGAGCTACTGCATTAGAAGGATAGGAAGTAGCCATATAAAAGTTTAAAAGCTATCTTGATTTTTTGAGATAGCTTTTTTTGTTTAACTTTGCTGTAAATAAGTGCTAAATGATTAATTACACCAAAACGACTTTGAATAAAATAATAGAAGTCTTTAATGAATCCGGGTATATAGTAAGATTTGAGAAAGGTAATTTTAAATCAGGTTATGCGATTGTTAAGAACAAAAGGATTATCGTCATTAATAAATTTTTTGATTTGGAAGCCAGAATAAATACAATGTTGGAAATAATGGATATAATCCAAGTTGACTCTAGAATCCTCACTAAAAAATCAAAATCTTTTCATAACTTTCTCGTAAAATCCGGATTGGTAACAGGCCTTGGTTTACATAAAAATGAAGAAGAATGAAAGTAGTATTTTTAGGAACCGGCCCCTCTCTTGGAGTTCCTGTTCCAACCTGTAATTGCCATACTTGTACTTCCGGAGACAGAAGAGATAAAAGATTGAGAAGTTCTGTCTATATTGAATACAAAGATAAGCGATTTGTCATCGATTGTGGTCCTGATTTCCGTCAACAAGTTCTTGTTAATAAAATTGAGCATATCGATTTTATACTTTTGACTCACAAACACAATGATCATGTAGGAGGAATGGATGATGTAAGACCATTCAATTATATTCAAAAAGAAAATATACCTATTTACGGGAGCAGGGAAACGTTGAAAGATGTAAAAAACAGATTTTACTATTCATTTGAAAAAAGACCCTATCCCGGAGCTCCCAAATTTGATTTATTGGAGGTGGAAAAGGGGAGAATGATTGATTTTGGTGATATGAGTATTATGCCGATAGAGGTATTGCACGGTACAATGCCAATATTAGGGTATAGAATCGGGGATTTTACA
Organism: Saprospiraceae bacterium; assembly: GCA_027008645.1. Taxonomy (GTDB): domain Bacteria; phylum Bacteroidota; class Bacteroidia; order Chitinophagales; family Saprospiraceae; genus JADJGA01. The sequence goes on along the minus strand of JALVEE010000009.1, from coordinate 897 downwards.
TATATCACAGATGCTAAATTTATTGAAGCAGATCAAATTGAATTGGTTTTTGGGACAAAATACTTGGTGGTTAATTCGCTTCTATACAAAGGTTCTCATAGTATTCATTTTAATCTCGAAGAAGCTTTGGATTTTATTGAATTGATCAATCCTGAAAAAGCTTTTTTGACTCACATCAGTCATAAATTTCCTCCGGTGAAAGAAATGAAAGGATTATTACCTAAAAATGTTCAATTGGCTTATGATGGTATGGAGCTATTGTTTTAATATAGTTTTAAACATTATAAAAGTATAATACTAAAATGAAATACGCCTACTAAAGGATATAAAAATTGCAATATGAAAAATAAATTATTAAAAGCATTAAAAACCGGTGAAATAATGATTTCCGATGGTGCTTGGGGTACTATGCTTCACGAAAAGGGATTGGAGATGGGGGAATGTCCTGAACTTTGGAATATTACACATAGAGAGGAAGTTTTTGATATTGCAAAAAAATATGTACTCGCGGGAGCTCAAATGGTGGAAACCAACTCATTCGGTGGCAGTAGTATAAAACTAAGTAGTTTTGGCTTGGAAAAAAGAACTTATGAATTGAATAAAGCGGCAGCCGAGATATCCCGGGAAGCGGCAGGAGATGAAGTATTTGTATTGGGTTCAGTAGGTCCAACAGGTAAGTTTTTGGTAACTGAAGAAGTTACTGAAGAAGAACTTTATGAATCTTTTTCAGAACAGATTGTCGCTCTAAGGGACGGTGGGGCAGATGCTATTTGCATCGAGACTTTTTATGATCTCGCTGAAGCAAAATGCGCTATTGATGCTGTGAAAAAGAATACCGGTTTGGAGATAATTTGTACTTTTACTTTTGATAAACAAATGGATGGTAGCTACAAAACA
>JALVEE010000008.1 GCA_027008645.1 Saprospiraceae bacterium | reverse complement strand
AAAAGCTTTACTGGAACTGTGTATAAAAGTGGATTTTTCAGAATTTGATACAATAGATATGTGTGGTACGGGGGGAGATGGCAAAAACACATTTAATATTTCCACTTTGGCGTCATTTATAGTCGCAGGTGCAGGGTATAAGGTGGCAAAACACGGCAATTACGGAGTATCTTCGATAAGTGGTTCTTCCAATGTTCTAGAAGCGATGGGCTATAATTTTACGAATAATGAAAACATACTAAAAGATCAATTGCGGGATGCTAATATCACTTTTCTACACGCACCAAAATTTCACCCTGCAATGGCTGCCGTAGGACCAATAAGAAAAGAATTGGGGATGAAAACATTTTTCAATATGCTTGGTCCGATTGTCAATCCTTCATTTCCTAATAACCAATTCACCGGAGTATTTAGCTTAGAACTAGGAAGATTGTACCAATACCTTTTTCAAAAGGAAAAAAATAAAAGATATGCAATAATTTACGGTTTGGATGGCTATGACGAGATATCATTGACAGGTGATTTTATTGTGAGAGACAATGATGGAGAGCATTTGTTCGCACCATATGATTTAGGATTGCAAATGATAAAACAAGAGCAAATTCACGGAGGCAATACAATTGATGAAGCAGCAGAAATTTTCAAAAATATACTGAGAGGCAAAGGTACAATAGCACAAAACAATGTCGTATGCGCCAACGCTGCAATGGCTATAAAAGTGATGAATAAAAAAGCATACACAGAATGTTTTGAAGAGGCTAAAGAGTCATTATTGGGTGGAAATGCTCTGAAAGCTTTGGAACTAATAATCAAATAATATACAATGCAAACAATTTTGAAATATAAACGAGACCGTCTAAAAAGATTTATTCTTAAAAATCAGCTTTAACCCCAACCCTACCAAAGGGACACGTAAAGGGTGGCTTATTTTTTAGACAGCTTCATCAAAAAATAAAATAAAATGGATATACTAAAGAAAATAATAGATTATAAAAAGCCGGTAATTGAAGAGAGAAAAGAATTGATACCTATCAAGCTATTGGAAAAAAGTATTTACTTCAATACTCCTGTAGTATCGATGAGAGAATACCTGCTTAGAGAAAATGCCTCAGGCATTATCGCAGAATTCAAAAAGAAGTCCCCTTCAAAAGGAGATATTAATATATATGCTGATGTTGAAGAAGTAACTTTGGGCTATATGCAAGCCGGAGCAAGCGCTTTATCAGTATTGACCGACGAGCATTTTTTCGGAGGCAAAAATGAGGATTTGACTAAAGCTAGGAAATACAATTTTTGTCCGATATTGAGAAAGGATTTTATTTTTGATGACTATCAAATATATGAAGCAAAAAGCATCGGAGCAGATATTATTTTATTGATTGCAGAAGTATTAACAAAAGACCAAATTTTGCAGCTTTCGTCAACTGCAAAAGGATTAGGTTTGGAAGTATTATTGGAATTGCACAGCACAGATCAGATTAGTAAAATCAATGATAATATAGATATCATAGGGGTAAACAACAGAAATCTCAAAACATTTGAAGTCTCAATCGAAAATTCAAAATCCATAGCTCATTCGCTACCTGATGATATGTTGAGAATATCCGAAAGCGGAATAAATAGTGCAAATGATATTTTGGAATTGAAAGAATACGGATACCGGGGATTTTTGATTGGAGAAAGATTTATGAAAGCACCAAGACCTCATGAGGCTTGCAAAACATTGATAGATTCATTAAAACAATAGATATTAATGACGAAAAGAGAAAGGATGAAAATAAAAGTTTGTGGAATGAAATATCCGGAAAATATCAGGGAATTGTCTTCTCTGGATATTGACTTTATGGGCTTTATTTTTTATGAAAAATCTTCTCGATATATCGATAAATACCCGGGAGAAATGGATTTTGCCGGAATCAAAAAAACAGGGGTTTTTGTCGATAGTGATTACAGATATATAAAATCCAAAATCAATGAATTCAAACTTGATTTTATCCAATTACACGGAAATGAGTCGCCGGCTTTTTGTTCTGAATTTAAACAAGAAGACGCAATGGTAATCAAGGCTTTTAGAGTTGATAATAAATTTGATTTTGATATCTGCAAAGATTATTTACGGATGACAGATTTGTTTTTATTTGATGCAAAAGGCGAAAACCCCGGAGGAAACGGAATTGTATTTAATTGGAAAAAGATGCAAGAATATAAGTTGGAAAAGCAGTTTTTATTAAGTGGAGGAATCGGTATTAATCATTCGAAAAAACTAAAGGATTTTTACCACCCACAATGCATAGGCTTTGATATAAATAGCGGTTTTGAAACTGCTCCGGGAGTTAAAAATATAGAATTAATAAAAAGATTTATAGATGCAATACGAAGTTGACAAATTAGGTTTTTACGGAAAATACGGGGGAGCTTTTATCCCTGAATTACTCCATTCCAATGTGGAGGAATTGGAGGATAATTATTTGAAAATAATAAATAGCGACTCATTTCAAAAGGAATTCCGGGCATTATTGAGAGATTATGTAGGAAGACCTTCGCCCCTGTATTTTGCAAAAAGACTATCCGAAAAGTACAATACTAAAATTTATCTCAAAAGAGAAGATTTGAATCATACAGGTGCACACAAAATCAATAATACAATAGGACAAATACTATTGGCAAAAAGATTGGGAAAAACCAGAATAATCGCTGAAACAGGCGCAGGTCAACACGGCGTTGCAACTGCGACAGTTTGTGCATTGATGGATCTGCAATGTGTCGTCTATATGGGAGAAATAGATATCGCAAGACAAGCACCGAATGTATCGAGAATGAAAATGCTGGGAGCAGAAGTAAGACCGGCAAAATCAGGTAGCAAGACTCTGAAAGATGCGACAAATGAAGCTATTAGAGATTGGATAAACAACCCCAAAGACACTTATTATCTGATTGGTTCGGTAGTCGGTCCACATCCATATCCCGATATGGTAGCTTTATTCCAATCCGTAATAAGCGAAGAGATAAAAAAACAACTGAAAGATAAAGAAAATAGGGATTATCCCGATAGAATCATCGCTTGTATAGGTGGCGGTAGCAATGCGGCAGGAGCATATTATCACTATTTGGATGACGAAAAAGTAGAATTGGTATCGGTAGAAGCAGCAGGCTTAGGAATAAACTCAGGTGAATCCGCAGCGACAAGTGTACTCGGTTCAGATGGTGTGATACATGGAAGTATGACCAAATTGATGCAAGACAAAGACGGACAAATAATCGAACCTTATTCAATTTCAGCCGGATTGGATTATCCGGGGATTGGACCATTGCACGCACATCTGATTGAATCCGGTAGGTCAAAGGTATTGAATGCTACAGATGAAGAAGCAATCAAAGCAGGCTTGCTATTGACAAGACTTGAGGGGATTATTCCCGCTCTTGAATCAGCACATGCATTGGCAGCATTGGAAAAAATTGAATTTAAACCTGAAGAAGTGACCGTTGTGAATCTCTCAGGAAGAGGAGATAAAGATATGAAAGCATATTTAAAAAATACCTGAGATAGTGAAAGAACTATTTAGAGTCCGAAAAAAATATAAAAAAGTAAGTACTCAGGCGCTTCTGTTTTTGAGTATAAAACAGCGAGTACCTGAGTATTTACAAAAAAAAATACTATGGGAAAAGAAAGAATAAATAATTTATTTAACAAAAACAAAAAGGAAATACTGAGTATTTATCTGACTACGGGGTATCCTGAAATAGATTCTATGCCGGTTTTGGCTGAAAAATTAGCCGGTGCGGGCGTAGATTTTTTAGAGCTTGGTATGCCTTATTCAGATCCATTGGCGGATGGTGAAACCATTCAATACAGCAGCAGTATCGCCCTAAAAAATGGAATTGATTTTGACCAATATTTTAATCAAGCTAAAGCCGTAAGACAAAATATTGATATCCCCTTGTTGTTTATGGGATATTTCAATCAGGTATTAAGAATTGGAATTGATACTTTTTTGGATAAATGTGTCGATAGCGGTATTGATGGATTAATCATACCGGATATGCCCCCGGAAGTCTATAAAAACAAATACAAACCGATTTTTGATAAATATGATTTGGGCTTATCATTTCTAATAACCCCTACTACTTCAGATGAAAGAATCAAGATGCTCGATGAGTTGAGTTCGGGATTTGTCTATGTAGTATCAACCTCATCTACCACAGGTAAGACCATTGGTTTTTCGGATAGTCAAATCGACTATTTCAAGCGAATCAATAAATTAAATCTAAATAATCCTATGGTTATAGGCTTCGGGATTTCGGATAAGCAGACATTTAGAATTGCCAATAAACACTCAGACGGGGCGATTATTGGTTCTGCATTTATAAAAGCACTCAAAGACAGTAAAGATATTGAAAAAACCGCAATGGAATTTGCACAAAACATAATAAAATGATAATAAAACTGAAAAAAAATATCAATCAAGAATTGATTAACAACATAACTGAAAAACTCGACAATATAGCATACAAATCCAATATTGTCTCAACCCAATATGCCGATTATATCATTGGAGTCGGGAAAAATGAATTTGATATCAGGAGTATCGGAACTCTTGAAGGGGTCGAAGATATACACAGAGTCACCAGTTCTGCGAAACTTGTTTCCCGCAAATGGAAAACTCAAGAGACTATCATAGACCTTGGAGATGATGTGAAAATAGGAGGCGGACATTTCCAAATCATGGCCGGCCCTTGCTCTATCGAATCCGAAGAACAGATAGAGACAACCGTACAACATCTTCTCGATAATAATATCAAAATAATGAGGGGAGGCGTATATAAGCCCAGAAGTTCTCCTTATGCATTTAGAGGTCTTGGATTGGAGGGCTTGAAAATATTTTATAAACATTGTAACGCAAATGGAATAAAAATTATCACAGAAGTGATGATGACAGACCAAATAGATGGTATGTACGACTATGTAGATATCTTTCAGGTAGGAGCCAGAAACTCACAAAACTTCAATCTTTTGGACGCCTTGGGTAAAATAGATAAACCTGTGATGCTAAAAAGAGCTCTATCAGGAACCATAGACGAACTATTGGCTAGTGCCGAATACATATTCTCAAATGGCAATGAAGATATCATGCTATGTGAAAGAGGTATCAGAACATACGAAACCGCCTACAGAAACACCTTTGATATAAATAGTATCCCGCTACTAAAGAAAAAATCACATCTACCTGTGATTATCGATGCTTCTCACGGAGTAGGAATACGGGAATTTGTAGAGCCCATATCTCTTGCAGGAGTGATAGCAGGAGGTGATGCCGTGATTACAGAAGTTCACCAAACGCCCCAAATAGCATTTTCTGACGGAGCTCAAACCCTAAGTCACAAAGAAGCAAAGATATACTATAAAAACATAAGAAAAACGGTAGAGTTTCGCAAGGGGTTGAAGAGGTTTTAGAGGGAGCAAAGAGCCCTGCATTATGTAGAGCAGGGCTTGGGATTATTAAATCCAAAATCATTGACCTTTCCATCTTATCAATTCAGCTTTCCCATTTACAATCTTGAAATCAAAATAATAATACATTCCATAAATTTCAATAGGTTGTTTCGATGGTGGTATATAAAAGTCTGAAGATATTCCTATCCTAAGTAATCCATTATTTAGCTTCCTAAATGTGATATTCCAGTAATCAATTATTTTAAAATCTGATTTAATTTCATTTTTATTTATAAGTTTTATTTTATCATTCTTTTTAACACATTCAAAATAATTTAGGTCAAGTCTTTTAATTTTGGTAGTATCGAAATATATAATATTATCTTGCTTTATTATTAGTTCTCTATTAAAATAGACAAGGTCTTTACTTGAATCTACAATTTTAGCTTTCTCAAATGCATCTCCTAAAATCCTATTGGCTTCTGAAATATTAATCAAATATGATAATTCTAATTTAGAAGTTCTACATGAAAAAATCGACAACATTAATATTGAGAAATAAGTTATTTTTTTCATTTTTATAAATTTACTGATTCATACAATCATTAAATGACTTTTGATTGTCAAGTGTTTTGGGGTTTTCAACCACATTGTTAATGTATCTTTTATGAAAGTTATCAAATTCTGATTGAGTAATAAAGAACAGCATACAAGGATCACTGATATTATCTGGATTTGTTACAATTCCTTGCCATGCTAAATACAGATAATCTTCCCAAGTGCCTACTTCATTATTAAATTCCCAAAGATCATGTGCAATTTTATCTACCCAAAAAGTCATCATTTCTTCATGTTGATCTGTTATGCCATCTCCATCTGTACAGATTATATTTAAAAATTCTCTTACTGACTCTTCCCAGGACACACCATCTATTGGGAGCAAAGAGCCCTGCATTATGTAGAGCAGGGCTTGGGATTATTAAATCCAAAATGCAATTATAAAACTATTTTTAATCAATTGTTTATTGTTTTATCTAAGCCTATAGAACTGGTATTAAAAACAATCTCCAAAGTTAATTTATTATCATTATTATCATAAGGAATATATTCTATACCTAACTTATTATCATAAATATCGCCTCTGAATAGTAATCCATTTTTATTTAATTGATAGATATCTCCTTTACCTTTTATATTGTTATAATATCGATAAATAATAATTTTATCATTACCGCTCCTTCGATTATTTTTAATAACTATCTTAAACTCATGTGTATTATTTGGTGGATTAAGTTCAAATTCTTCTTGTTGATTGCTAAAAGTAAAAACATGCTTTTCTCTTGATAATGGGTTACAAGAAATAAAAATAATTAACGCATAAATAAAAACAAATAAATTTTTCATATCAATTACATTTACATTTAAAAGAATTAATAATTGGTGAATCTCCTTTTAAATTCGGATCATAATCTAAAATTTTAAGATGCCCTTCTTCAAGTTGGTCACATATTCTATCCGCCAAAACTTCATTGTTTATTGGAAAAGATACACCTATTCTATGTCCAACTGAATTATTAAAAATATCCATTTTACTATCATTATCATTTTGATTACATTCATGAGCATTTGAAAATTTCAATGCTAAATCTTTACCAATATCACGTGCATTCATTGCATTCCAAAGTGCATGTCTAAATGCATCAGAACAATCTAACCAACCATTTTTTCCAAATTTTTTAATAGTCCATTCTTCAGCAAACTTAGAATTCAATAGAACTGATGTTGCTGCATAAGGATGTTTTATCACAAGTTCTTTTTCACAAGGGTTAATATCTTCATCCATTAAAACCCAACAATTTTCTAAGTTATGACTTATTTTTTTCCCAAGATCCTCCAAAAAGTCATCAACAGTACCGAGATTATCAGCACCTTCGTTTTCACATTTATCTTCCAGAGCGTTTTTTATGATTTGCTCTGTACTTAAATTTGGATCACATGGATCCGTTAAAGCATCATTTGATATCATATCATCAATTTTATTTAGACCCATGAAACCAATTATTTTCGGAGCACAATCTACTTGATTTAGTTTTTTTAAAGTTTTATTTTCTGCATCATCATTGTTTCCACCACTGTTATTTTCATTATTATTATTATTATTATTATTGCTTCCTCCTCCTCCTCCAGTTGGTGGATTTGCATTGTTATTACCCCAATTATTATAAAATCCAAATCCACCATGTCCACCTCCGCTACAACTAACCCATATTATAACGTTCTCTGAATGAAAATATTGGTAGGGATTACTTTCAGAGCCTGTTACCGAATAATATGTCCCTAGAAAAGGACACATCATTCGTTCCATAATACTGTTATCGCTTTGTGTAATTAAATTTGCGGTACTTAACCAGTCTGAGTATGATTTGTAATTTATGTTTTTAGTTAGAAGTTCAATCAATTGAAATTTTGAAACTGGAAGAAACCATTCATTATAAAATGCAGAAGATTCTCTTAGTCTTGTTAAAGTATTTTGTATATCATTTTTGGAAATAAATATTGCGTACTCAAAATCATTGAAGTTGTAGTAAAAAATCATTGAAGTTAATTCATTATTTTTAAATAAAGGTAGTGATACAATAAAATTATCTTCATTTTCATTTGACAAATTAATTAAAGCCAATTTCCATTGAGGTATTCCGTATTGCTCTCTTATATTATTGATATAAGATGAACTTGCATTTTGAAATAAATACTCTGATGCTTCCCTTTGATACTCTATTCCTGCATGTTGAATGACAATTTGATTAGTGTCATTGCCTATTAAAATATTCCCATCCTGATCAAAATTAATATTGTCCAATAAAGAATTTGATGTACTTGCAGTAGAATCATATCTGTTTTCCAGCGCAGAATCATGGAATACACGATCTGCATCTTTCTCACATCCTGTGATATAAACACTCATAGCGATAATTGATATTGCGAATAATGCAATATACAACACATTGTAATTTAGCTTCTTACTAAATAGGGGGGGGTAATTCGGTTTCTAAAATCTTGTAAATTTCTCATAAAAATTAAAATTTAAGTTATAAAATATAATATATCAACGCATTAAGAGCAAATTGTGTGCCAAAAAAGGGGAGATATTTCCTTTTTCCGTTTTATCCTCAACCCCCCACCCCTTCTCCTTTTATTGAGTCTTATTTTTATTTTGAATACCATTTAAAAGGAGAAGGGGAGAGTGAGGGTGATTTGTCTTTATGATTAGCTATTAGTATTTTTAGCGTGTTTTTGTTTTTGTCGTGGTGTTTTCTATTATCAAGCTATTTCTATTCATCAAACACCAACACTTGCTCCAGTAGCATTCCCAAACGACCGGACACCATTTTCCCTCTCCTTTTCCGTCATTTTTTTAGATACGTGGTAATGATTTGAAAAGGAGAGGGCTAGCCCGACATGTGAAATTCATTTATGAATATTTCAGCAGGGGGTGAGGTTAAAGTTCTATAAAAACAGGAAGCATTAAAAAATACTTCCTGCTAAAGAATTTAATTTTACCTCATTTTTATTCTAAATTATTGTACCAACAGGGTATTACTGGATAATCCCTTTTAAAAATAACAGAATCATTTTTATAGAATTTGAATTCAATATATGGATTCGTAAATTCATTAAGTTCTACTTTTAAATTCGGATTACTTATAATCCATAATTTTGATAACAAAATTTTATCAATCTCATTTTTATTAAAAAAATCAGTCCTTACAATACCGTGCAAATCATTATAAATAATAATTTCCACTGAATTCAATTCAAAATCAAAATTAAGATTATGCATTTTAACAAATTTACTTTTGGGCTTTCCAAAAAAGTTGATAAAGCAAGAATCATTACTTTCTATTGTAATATCATCATCGTTTTCATATATTTTCAAATCTATGTTATAATCTAATACTTTCATTTCGTCACTACAATAAAACGCTTTGCTGTTAATATAAAATTTACCGTTAGATTGGAAAATTTCATACGGATTAATACAACTTTTTGAATAAAAAGTCACGGAAGTATCATTTACATAAATTATGTCAAAATCATCATTAAGATAAAAAGCTTCTTTATCAGAACTTGTACAACTTATAATAGCTGTAATCAGTATTAAATAAATTATTCTGTACATGATTTTGTGCATTTTTGCTATTAAATGAATTTACCAGCCTCCCAACAACTATCCTAGCATATAAATATGATGTCAAATACATGGTTTTAGTTGTATAAAAATAAGAAGCATTGAAGTACTATTAACTATTAAAGAATCTAAATGTAGTAAGTGTATTCTATTTTTTCGCTTCTCCCTCTTTCCCCAATAAAATCCATAGAAAGATATTATTGCCATTTTCTTATAAAATATTTGGTTTATATACGAGAGAGCAGAACCACGACTGTGATTTAATATGATTAGCCCCGTATGAAATGCACCCTTTTATATGAAAATAACACAATTTCTACCTAATTTTAGTATATTTGCTATCATATTTTAGGCTCAAGCAGTAAAGTACAGGGTTTAGCATATATTATTAGTTTGGGCAGTTTGTCAAAAAAACAATTTTTTATTTATGAAAAAAATATTGGTATTATTCGTATTCTTTTTGGTCATAGGTGCTTCATATTCTACTACGGATATTAAGTTCTCTCAATCTGATGATAAAACCACAATCGTTTTAGTCAATCCGGGTGTTTTTTATCTGAAATCTATCGTTTATATGACAAAACACGATATCATCAAAGGGGATAATATAGAGTATTTGGCTGTTTTTTATACTAAAAGTGAAGTTAAGTATAGTGAAGCCAGGGATTATGTTGAACAAAATGATATAAAATGCATAAAATTTCGTGAAGTATATGGGGATTTGAATATAAACAATATTTATTTCAGGAATTCTTGTACCGATGAATTCTACGATATCTTCAAGCACACCGATGCAATAATATTTCTCGGTGGATGGGATATTCCTCCGGTTTATTACGGGCAAAAGACAGAACTTACGGTTGGTATCAATACACCAAACCGCCATCTTTTTGAACTAAGTTTTCTATTTCATCTGCTGGGTGGCAGGCAAAATACCTCTTTTCAAAATTTTTTGGAAGAAAAACCTGATTACCCGATACTTGGAATATGCCTGGGTATGCAGACAATGAATGTAGCAACCGGCGGCGATATGTATCAGGATATTCCCTCGGATATCTATGGACTTAATTATGTCGAAGATGTGATAGCATTGGGGATGGATAGGATGCATCGCAATTACAATAAGAATCTTTATCCTGAAAAAGAGATAGACAATCACAGTTTTCATCACGTAGTATTTAGTGATCAAAACCTAAAGGAAAAATTAAAATTAGTAGGTAGCTTTAATCCCTTAGTAGTAAGCAGCCACCATCAAGCTGTGCATAAACTTGGTCGAAATGTGGTTGTAGCAGCAACTTCTATAGACGGTAAAGTCATCGAAGCTTTAATCAATAAAAAGTATAAAAATGTTATTGGTGTTCAATTTCACCCGGAGTTCTATACAGAACACGATCCTGATTCAGTAAAGAGAAAATTTCATCCTGATGATAAAGAAATGATGACAGAACACGAGGTATTAATAAAGAATAAGAGCTATCAATTTAATTTGGATTTTTGGGCTAATTTTTTGAAATCTATTAATTCTGCCAAAGCAGGTTCAAGTACTAAATGGTAAATTATGTTTGAAAATCCAGAAATTGACATTAGTGAATTGCCAAAAGTGAGTTCTGATAGTTTTGTCCCTTTGGAAAAGAATTACAGGGCAGTGATGCTGTTAAGAGCTATTATAGTTTCAACTTTAGTAACAGCTGCTTTTGTGCTCTTTTATATGAATAAATCATCAATAATTCCCGGATATACTTGGACGATTATTTTTATCGCTCTAATTATTTTTATTTTGAGCAATATTCTCATCGCTTATCTTGGATTTAAAAAGAAAAAATACAAACTCAGGCAGTATGACATTGTTTACAAAACAGGGTTATTCTGGAGGAGCGAGACGAGTATTCCGTTTGTAAGAGTACAGCATAGCGAGGTAATACAAGGACCGATAGAAAGATTGTTCAGACTATCAAAATTGAAATTATACACTGCCGGAGGTCATTCCAGTGATTTAAGTGTGCCGGGATTGAGTTTACCAAAGGCAGAACAGTTAAAGGACTTTATTACCAAAAGAATTCAAGAGGAAGAGGAGTGATGGAATTAAAGAATAATTTTAATGTACCCACCAGACAGTCCTATGTTGCAATTATTATGATTCTATACAGAATCTATGCCAAAGTCATAAAACAATTTTGGATACTTTTGATTCCTTTTTTTGTAGGAAGAAAAGGGAGTACCGATTATCTAATATACGGTCTAATCGCTCTATCCGTTATATTGTCAATCTATGCTATAATAGATTTTTTTAGATATAAATTTCATATCGAGGGAACCGATTTGGTGGTTGAAAAAGGTGTTTTTAGCAAAAAAAGGATAGTTATACCGTTTGACAGAATACAATCTATCAATTTTAAGCAAAATATAGTACATCAGATATTTAATGTGGTAGGTCTTGAAATCGATACTGCCGGGACATCCAAAAAAGAATTTGATTTTCACGCACTAAATAAAAAAACCGGTAATGAACTAAGAGATTATATTTTTGCCAATAGAAAAATGGTTCAATCTTCTCCTGAAAAAACAAACAAAGAGGATATTCCCTATCGTCCGATTAAAAATATTATACGACTTGATTTTTTTGACCTGGTAAAAATCGGACTGACCCAAAATCATCTCAAATCTTTGCTATTGGCACTATTCTCATTGTATTGGTTAATCGATCAGTTGAAAAACATAGGCATTAACATCGATAAATATACTAAAGTTACGGAAGAGAATATACTTAATTTAAGCTTGTATTTATTAGTAAGCCTTTCGATTTTTGCAATTATCTTTTTGATCATTGTGTCTGTTATTCGCAATGTTCTGAGATATTATAATCTTGTTCTCAACAGGATTCCAAATGGATTCAAACTTGAATACGGACTATTTAACAGAAATGAGATTTCCGTTATGGACAATAAGATGCAGGTCGTAAAATGGTCTGATAATATGCTACGAAGAGCCCTTGGATTGTTTACACTTCATATAAAACTGGCATCTTCTGTCGCTGTTAAACAACGTAAATCAATCCTGATACCCGGAGTAAAAAGGAAAGATATCAACAAAGTCCTCAGCTTTTACTTCTCTGATGATACATTGAGTAATCTATCCTATTTCAGAAGTGATAGATATTATGTTTTCAGGAGAATAATGATAATCTTTATCATATATGCTTTCAGTATCATCGGATTGTTCAGCTTTGCAAAGCAGGGTTTTGGTATGACTAATGATGAAGCAAAAGAAGTTTTAATAGCTTTATCCGCTTTGCTTGGTTATTTTATATTGACAAGCATCCTTAAGTATAGAAAAATGAAATTTGGAATTAATGAGGAGCTTATACAAATAGATTCCGGTATATTTGGTAATAGACATTCTCTATACACAATCTACAAATTGCAAGGGATTGAAATAACACAATCTCCGGTGCAAATACGCAGAAACTTAGCAAACCTAATTGTTTTTAGCGGTGCCGGAAACGAAACTATCAAATATATACAAAAACAACAAGCTGAAGAAATCAGGGATTATATCCTCTATAAAATAGAAACAGACAAACGGGAATGGATGTAGTAGGGATTAGAACCCATCCCCGACCCTTCCCTTGGCAAGGGAAGGGAGTTGTGACGGCTCTTAATCTACGGTATTTTTTAAGCTTTTGCTTCTACGATTCAAAGTTAGCTATTTGATTTTACTTAAACAAAGTCTCGAAATGCGGGTTAAAACAACAGGGGGATGAATCAACTCACTACTCCTCATTGGAATTATATTTGAGTTTCCTTAGCGAGACTCTGCGTATACTTTGCTGACCTTAGCGGGATATTTTTGCAATAAAAGCTTGTGAATAAAAATAGAATTATAACCCTGAAATCAACTGAAGATAAAATTCCTTCAAGCCCTTATTAAATTCCAAACTGTAATCAAAACTGGAGTTGTGGAAATTTATCATTATATGGGTCCCATATTGGTTATTTTCAAAAAATTGCTTTGCTTTTTGTTTAAAACATTTAACCTGATTTTTGCATATATTGTATTTCAATGAGCTATCCATAAAAACCAAAGGTATCTCTCTAAATTTCCATGCCCTCTCTTCTGCAAAATTGTAGGGATTATACTCAAACCCCGTTCCACATCTGAATCCAATATCATCAGCAAACCCCAAAGTAGAATCAGTCTTAAAACCGTATTGTTCTATTATTTCAAATGTTTTTTGTAAATCAAGCCTTAGGTAATGCGTACGTATATCAACAATATCACTATCACTAAGCTTATTCAATTTGTCAAACTCTTCTTTAAATAACTTTTTGTTATTATATGCATCGTAGCTCGGATGATAACCGATTTTATAAGACTTCTCTTTAGCTTTTCGGATTATTTCCGGAAGCTCTTTGAAATAATCCTTATCATATAGATCGTATTTTCTATCCCCACCGGCGACGAAATAAACAGTTTTATTAACAAATTCAGGGTTATTGACAAACAACCAATCGTAAGTGAAATAGGGGTCATTTTGCGGGTTTTTGCCGCTTTTGACAATAGACTTTAGTATCCTGTAGGCACCGCTTAAACCCGAACCCATTTGCAATACTTTTGCAACAGATTTGAATGAAGAAAAGGTGCTTTTGTACTTTCTTATAATATCAATATCATGACTTAGAGAATAGGTAGTTCTAATTTTTTTTACCTCTAATTCCAAGGACTTAAAGAAGTGATAAACCAATAAATCAACAACCGGAATACGATGAATTTTATTCTTGACCAACAATTGCTCGCTTGACTTCATCCTCTTGTGAAAATCCAATTGATCTTCACTGCAATATAGCTCTTCATACCTGCTTATATGAAAAAAAATTGTTTCAAAAATATCAAAACCATATTCGCCATTATTGTAAAAAGCAGTTTTCTTTTTTATACTATTTTCTACCGAATACAGGGAATTTTCGCCAAAGATATATTGGTTAGCGTAGAATGTACTTTTAGGTTTACCGGTAAAAAAATAATTCTGAGCCGGAACAAAATAAGCTGTCTCCCCCTCTTTGTTTTTGGAGTACAAAATATTCAGATTTGTTCTTTGCACATCATTCAATACAAAGTTTGTATCGCTTGGTTTTAACGGGTGATTATTGATAAAATCAATGATATAAACCAATCTTTCAATCTTGATATTTTCGGTACATATTATATTGACTTTATTTTTCATCATTTTGATTTGGATTAAAAATTAAATCCATCAACTGTTTTGTTCTATTCTCCCACGAGTATTTTCGGATTTCATTTTCGTTGTAGGAAAAATCAATTTTCCCTTTGTTTTTCCATTGAGAATACAATTCTGAAATTTGGTTTTCTATTTTTTCTTTATCATTATTATAAAACACATATCCTGCATTTATATTATCAAATATCCTTTCAAATTCAGTATCAGTATCTCCATTTACAAAAGCAAATATGGGATTACCGGTGTTCAGATATTCGTACAATTTGCCTGTTAATATTCCTTTTCTATGGTCATCAGACCAAGTGAAGATAAGATTTATATGACTTTTGCCTTGAATTTGAATGGATTCTTGAAGAGAGACTTCTCTTCTATTAATTGAAATATCTTCCAATGAGTATTCACGAATCATTTCATTCCAAATGCCTGCATCTTTTCCGGTATAAATCAGTTGAAAATCATCTTTTGAAATAGTATTTTTGTCCAATAGCGTTTTTAAAACAGCAAATAGAATCGCAGGATTTTGTAATACAGGATATAATGAACCGGTAAAAGACAAAGTGAATTTGTCGTATTTTGACTTTTCTTGCTTAAACAAATCATAGATACCGTTTTTTATGGTTTTGGTATTAGGATATGCCATTTTTATTGGCCCTGACACTCCGTCAGATACCGCTATAACCTGATTTGATTTGGAAAGTAGTTTATATAGAAACCACCATTGCAATTTATAAAATAAGCCTGCATTCCGGCTTTTAACCACAGGTGGATCTCTAAAGTCTGCCGTCCAGTTAAGATCCGGGAAAAACAATTTTAAATTATAAGCGATGATATGGTCTGCAACCGGTCTAAAGGAACTGTATATATGAGTGATTTTTTTATTTCTCACTAATCTTATTCCTCTTAGAGTTCCGTTGATTATATATAGCAACCCACCCTCGCCAAAAATAGTATTTACAGGAAAGCTGTCAAGTATTATTCTTATAAATCTGACTTTGCGGGAATTGCTTTTGGCATTGGTTTTATTCCTCAGATTATTTTTTTTTGAAGAAATGAGATTTCCTAGATTTCTATAATCAAAATTCAATACGCGATGTTCATTGATGAAGTCATTAGGAATTTTATCAGATAATGGTATAGAAATATTTTTAATGGTAATAAGGTCAGCCGAATCAAAATATTTTGAAAGATATTTGGCAATGTGGTAATTTCTTAAAAAAGCAACTGTTCCCATTGGGGGAAAATAATAAGCGATTATCAAAATATTTTTTGACGGCTTCAAGGCTTATTTTTTATTGAGAGAATCCATTACAATATCGTAGATATCATCGGCAATCAGATTGTCATCAAACTCATTTAAACATTTATTTCGTCCGTATTTTCCCATAGCCAATCTTTCTTCTTCGGATTGATTGATTATTTTTTCCATAGCTTCAGCCAGGGGCTTTATCGTCTTCACCGGAACGAGAAAACCATTTTTCCCGTCTTCAATCGCCTCTCTACAGCCTGCCACGTCAGTAGCAATCACGGGTTTTTCCATGGACATCCCTTCAGTGATGGTTCTTGCTATGGCTTCTCTATAAGATGGTAAGACAATACAATCTGATTTGGCGATATATTTTTTTACATTTTCTTTGAATCCGTGATAGATTACCGTTTTGTTTTTCACCCACGACATAAGGTCTTCTTCTTTGACCATTGCCCTGTTGTCTTTATCTATTTCTCCTATTAGCCAAAATTCGGAATTTTTGTATTTGCTTTTGATTATTTTGGCAGCTTCAACAAATTCCATTACACCTTTATCGTATAGTAGCCTACCTATAAAAGTAAATATTGTTTTATCTGAGTTTGTTTTCTTTTTTAGCGGTGAAAAATATTCAATATCAACCCCACAGCCCTTGATGGAAATTCCTTTTTCTTCGCTAAGGATATTTTTTTTAATAAAAAGTTCTCTGTCTTCGGTGTTTTCAAAAATGACTTTAGATTGAAATCTGGAGCTGAATTTATAGAGTATTTTAGTGACAGTCTGTATAAGTCCTTTGTGCAAAAAAGCATATCCCAAACCGGTTACAACCCCGATAGACGGGATATTCAAATATCCGGCGGCTATTCCTCCGTATATATTGGGTTTTACCGTATAGTGAAGAACAATATCGGGTTTGATTTTTCTATATATTTTGATAAATTCCCTGATAAGAATGATTTCCCTAACCGGATTTGTACCGTCTCTATCGAGATTTTTTATCGAGAAATGTCTTACCTCCGGAAAATCTTCTTTATAAAAAATGTATTTATCAACCGGTGCTACTACACAAACATCAAATCCCTCAGCAAGAAACTTATCCAAGATATTCAATCTGAAATTATAAATATTCCAAGTCGCATTTGCAACTATTGCTATCCGGTATTTTTGTTTTTGATTCAAATCCAGTGTAAGTGATTTATAGAAAACCGCAAAGGTAATAAAAAATAATTACATTCTTTTATTGCTAAATGTTAAAAGGAGTATTTCATTTTTTCGCTTTTCCCTATTTCCCCTATAAAATCAAAAGAAAGATAGTATTGCTATTTTTTTATAAAATGTTTGGTTTAGAAATGAGAGGGCAAAAACCACGAATGTGGTTTAATGTGATTAGCCCCGTATGAAATGCGGGGTAAATGTGAGAGGTGAGATGAACGCCGAAGGTGTTCAATTATCAATTATTATGTTGTATGGATATTCAACTCCTCCGGAGTTGTACTTTGCTTGTTCGGATACCGCGGGTTCCACCCACGGTTATTCACATTTATCCCGCTGGACAGCGGGAAATTTTATCGATGGATAGAACTCATAACACGAAAAAATGAAATGCACCTAATGTTAAAAGGTCTATTTCATTTTTTATCCTTTATCAATATCCTTGATTTCTTGTTCTTTGCTTTTTGGATATATAAGCAGTGTTTTATTCTCATCTATTACTATAAAGTCATTCAAGTCCTTTGTTATAACTTTTTTATCCGGAGAGATTTTGATTATATTATTACTCGAGTTGATCAAGCTGCTTTTACCTCCAATAACAACATTTTGATTTTCGTCTTTTTTGGAGAATGCGTGGAGGGAATTCCAGGTTCCCAAGTCAGACCAAGCTATATCCGCCGGAATTGTATATATATTTTGTGCTTTTTCCATTACAGCAAAATCTATGGAAATTTTTGTTGTCAAAGGGTAATTCTCTTCGATGAATGCTATTTCCTTTGCTGTATTGTAAATGCCTTTTGCAGCATTAAGTTTATTATAAACCCCGGGCGCATGTTTTTCCATTGAACTCAATATACTTTTGGTGCTCCATATAAAAATACCCGCATTCCATAAATATTTTTTGCTTTCCAAATATGTTTTTGCAGTGGATAAATCAGGTTTTTCTCTAAAAGACTTCACCTTGAATATTTCAAATCCGGAATTATTGTTCTTTTCACCCAATTCTATATATCCATAACCTGTATCAGGTCTTGTAGGGAGTATTCCCAAAGTTATCAATGCATCATTATTTGAGGCAAAATCCAATGCATTAAGTATATGGTTTTTAAATTCTTCCTCTTTTAATATCACGTGATCGGATGGAGCCATTACAATATTTGCATCAGGGTTCAAATCTTGTATTTTGAATGCGGTATAAGCTACCGAGGGAGCAGTATTATTACGCGATGGCTCATTTATGATTTGGTTTGAAGACAACTCAGGTATTTGTTCGTTTACCAATGAATTGTATCTTTTATTTGTGACAATAAATATATTTTCCTCAGGAAAAAAAGACAAAAATCTCTCATAAGTTAATCTCAAAAGCGATTTTCCATTACCCAAAATATCCAAAAATTGTTTAGGTTTATCCTCGCTACTTGCAGGCCAAAATCTGGAACCGATCCCCCCTGCCATTATTGCTACATAGTTGTTTTTCATTGTTTATAGTGTGTTTGTTTTTCGTTAATTTACAGAATAATAAATCAAATTCCAACCGTTATCCATTTTTGCAAAACGTCTTTCCATTTGGAATAATCCGTTAATAGCGGTTGTCTTTTCTATGATAGTATTTTCATTAAATATCACAAAGTTACGCTGAAAAATACTATCATAATTATTGAATTTATGATGCAATTGCCATTTGTATTTTCTCCATTTGTACGGTATCATTGAATCCGGATTTTCACCGGGAGCTCTTACTGCTCCTTCCAGTGGAAAAATTATATGATTCATCTGATAAATACTATCCGTTTGAAAAGTATCAAGAAATTCTGCAAAGCCCTTAGGAAGTTCCAATCGTTTTGGTTTTTCAAGTGAAGTTTCTTGTTTTTGTTTACATCCCACAAACAAGATAATTTGTAAAAAGGCCAATAAATATAGTGTTTTAAATTTCATTTTATTATTTTTCTATAGCGATGGTTAAGATTGATTCTTGGATATTTCTACTGTAAATATTATAGTCAAATGTATTTTTGTTTTTGAATACTGCTCCTGTGCTTTTCAAATAAGTTTTTTGTTCAACAAATGGTATGACCGATATATCATCGATGAAATTCAACCCTTTTTTACCATACGCTTTATACAACGCTTCCTTTGCTGTCCAATATCTATTCAATTTGATTATATCATCATCACATACTTCCAATTCTGTCTTTGATAGAAACTTATTTTTTATCTTATTTATTTTACCTGAGACCATTTGAATATCTATTCCAGTACTGAAATCTGAAATACTTGCCGCTACATAAATACCTGAATGACTAAGGCTGATTTTCTTTTTGGAATTGTACAAATATGGTTTACCGTATTTGTCTTTTATGCAAGCTGATCTTTGACCGGTATTTTCAAGCAAATAAACAAGATATCTGGAAGTCAACCATTCCATCAGTCTTTTCTCTTTTAATTCTTCGATTTCTTTTTGTTCACTTTTAAACAAATCGATTTTATCCAAAAAAAAAGACAAATCCTCGGTTATTTGCCAAACGGCAAACGAAAATTTGTCTTTTTTATCTTGAAAAATCAATGGCATACTCTATGTGTCAACATTTGCATAAACAGCATTTTCTTCTATAAACTGCCTTCTGGGTGGTACTTCATCTCCCATCAACATCGAAAATACTCTATCTGCTTCTATTGAGTCTTCTATAGTAATCTGTTTTAGTATTCTGGTTTCAGGATTCATTGTCGTTTCCCACAATTGGATTGCGTTCATCTCTCCCAAACCTTTGTATCGTTGAATTTTTACAGTTTTATCATCAGGTCCATTGGCCAATTTGGCAAATGCTTCGTCTCTTTCTTTGTCTGACCAACAATAAACAGATTTTTGTCCTTTCTTAACTAAGTACAACGGCGGTGTAGCAAGATAGACATATCCGTTAGTTATCAATTCATTCATATATCTGAAAAAGAATGTCAAAATCAATGTTGCAATGTGGCTACCATCGACATCGGCATCCGTCATAATAATAACCTTATGGTATCTGAGTTTGTCCAGATTCAATACCCTTTCACCATCCACCTCTTGAATTGAAACTCCAAGAGCAAGGAACATCGTTTTTATTTCTTCATTTTCATATATCTTGTGCTCCATAGCTTTTTCCACATTAAGAATCTTACCTCTCAATGGTAGAATTGCCTGAAACACCCTGTCTCTTCCTTGCTTGGCAGTTCCTCCCGCAGAGTCTCCCTCCACCAGATATAATTCTGAGATGGAAGCATCTCTTGAACTACAATCAGACAATTTGCCGGGAAGTCCACCGCCGCTCATCACATTCTTACGCTGAACTAATTCTCTCGCTTTACGCGCTGCATTCCTAGCGGTAGCTGCAACAACTATTTTATCGATAATTATTCTGGCCAACTTTGGATTTTCTTCCAAAAAGTTCACCACAGCTTCACCTACTTGCTGAGAAACGATAGAAGTAACCTCAGAGTTTCCCAACTCTCCTTTTGTTTGCCCCTTGAACTGTGGTTCGGGGACTTTGACAGATACAACCGCAGTCATACCCTCTCTAAAATCCTCACTTGACAGTCCTATTTTTAGTTTTTTGAATAGATTGTTTTTCTCTCCATATTTTTTAATTTCTCTTGATATCGCCCTACGAAATCCCTGTACGTGCGTTCCTCCTTCATGTGTACGTATATTATTGACATAAGAGTATATATGTTCTTTGAATCCGGTATTGTATATCATAGCTACTTCGACCTCCACATTGTCTTTTCTCCCTGTTATATGGATTGGCTCACTTAGTAATGGAGTTTTGCCTTGGTCTAAATAATTGACAAATTCTTTCAGTCCTCCTTCGGAATAAAACTCAGCTTTCTTAAACTCCCCGTCTTTTTCTGTAACCCTTTCATCTGTAAGGATAATTCTTAACCCTTTATTAAGAAAGCTTAATTCTTTAAACCTACCGGCCAGAACATCGAAGTCGTACTCCAATGTTTCGAAAATTTCACCGTCTGGGGCGAAGATTACTGTGGTTCCTGTTTTATCTGAAGTTCCGATTTCTTTTACCGGCTCAAGGGGTTTACCCCTTTCGTAAGATTGGGTATAGACTTTACCTTCTCTTGCTACCTCAACGGTCAAATGTGCAGATAATGCATTCACCACTGATACACCAACACCGTGCAAACCTCCTGATACTTTATAAGTGTCCTTGTCAAATTTACCACCTGCGTGAAGTACTGTAAGGACAACTTCCAGCGCTGATTTTTGCAATTTTTCATGCATACCTACAGGAATACCCCTACCATTATCAGAAACATATATTCTATTGTCCTTTAATATTTTTACGATTATCATATCGCAATAACCTGCGAGATGTTCATCAATGGAATTGTCAACGACCTCCCAAACCAAATGGTGTAAGCCTTTGGTATCGGTACTACCAATGTACATTCCAGGTCTTTTCCTAACTGCTTCCAAACCTTCCAATGCCTGAATATTACTAGCGTTATATTCAGGTTTTTTCATTTCTGCCATACTTTTTTATTTTTTTCAACCCGCAAAGATACAATAAATAAGTGATATTCGTACTATTTATTAAGGTAAAACTTAGCTGTAACCGGATGTAAGTTGACTAAAAAAGTACTCCTGCAGAGAATACCAAAAAGTCAAATTTATGTTTTGGATTTTCTACAAATACATCACTTAATGATTTTTCATAGGAAATATTAAAATTCACAAAGAAAATATCAAATCCGACATCAATATTATAAGCCGTAAATCTGTCGGTAATTGTATTGAAAGAATAATTATTATTATTGTCAGCAATACTCAATATATAATTTCCATTTATTCCTCCACCGATTTTGAATTTTATTTTTTTTGTAAAGAGATTTGTTTGATAGCCGACAACTACCTTTGCCTTTCCTATTTTTAAACTCGGAGATTTCTCAAAAGGATTAATTTTATTAAACGAAGTGTCTATGGTTGTACTTTCGTAAAAAATACTTGGAGAAATATAAAAACTATATGTACCGAAGTTTGCTTTTAATCCAATCTGATATCCGTTTCTATATGTTCTGATAGAATCCTTTGACTTTAGTAAGTTACCGTCTTTACCGGTTACAAGCCCAAAATTAATCCCATAAGAACTTTGAGCTGATGCAATATTTTGCATAACAGAGAAAAACAAAATTAAAAATGTCGTATATAAAAAAAACTTCATTATGTACTGTTATAATACGAAAATCATAGACTGCAAATTAACGAAATATATTGGACTGACAGTATTATTTTACAGGTTTATTTTCTACCTCCCCTCAATATTTTTTTAATAACAAAATGCTTAACCCGTATTATTCACGGTTTTTAGTGAGGGTTCAAAATACCAAAAGTAAAGTGAAGCTCAAGAAATTTTTGCCGAGTAAATGGACACCCATTATTGAGGCATAAAATTTTTAAGAATTTAATTGCAGGTAGCTTGAGCTAGATGCATGTTATTTTTTCGCATACAAGGTTAATCTTTTTATTTGCACAGACCGCCCCGCTTATGAAATTAATCCGTTTTACTTCTATATATTACCTCAATGTACCGTTAGGCACAAAACATGTTTAAAAAGGGCTTTTATCCAACTAAAATGCGTGCCGTATGTACGCTATGTTGCTCACATCAACAAAATTTCTTGTAATAAAGCGAAAAATTGAAATGCACCTTTTGAGCTCGTAATAGAAATACTTGTGAATAATTCGGGTTAAAAGAAATGTGCAACAATATTATCAATAAAATATATTTTTTGACCATATCTTAGCGTTTTCATTTCATAATAACAAATTATTCTTAGATTTATTTGATTAGAATTGTTTTGAGCGCAATAGTTTTTGTTTATTTGTGCTATAAAACAAAAAAATAATATATGTATCCTGATTTATCATATCTTTTCCACGACCTTTTTGGTACTCAATACGACAATTGGACTTCAATTTTCAAAACATTTGGTTTACTATTGGCATTGGCATTTTTAGCAAGTGCTTATGTATTGAAACTGGAATTGATAAGGAAAGAAAAAGAGGGAATACTGAAAGCTATTCCTTATGTCGAAAAAAAAGAAAAAGCAGATAATTCTCTTATCCCTTTAATCATCAATTTTGTTATTGGGTTTATTATTGGGTTTAAACTATTTTTTATTTTTTCAAATTTTGCTATCTTTAAAGCTAATCCTACTGATATAATCTTTTCAAGTAAGGGAAATATCCTAGGAGGAATCATAATAGGTCTTGTGTATTTAGCTTATACCTATTGGGATTTAAAGAGGAATAATAAAAGCGAATCTCCTAAAAAAACATTGATACACCCATATGAGAGAACCGGAGATATCACGATTATAGCCGCTGTATCAGGATTGATTGGTGCAAGGTTGTTTTCTGTTTTGGAAAACCTTGATTCTTTCTTTGCAGATCCACTTGGGCAATTATTATCAGGAAGTGGTTTGACTATTTACGGAGGTCTGATTCTTGCTTTTATCACTGTTTATATTTATGTAAAAAAACACGGCATTCCCCCAATACATATGATGGATATGGCGGCTTTGGCTGTCATTATGGGCTATGCTGTCGGCAGATTGGGTTGCCAATTTTCAGGAGACGGGGACTGGGGGATAGTAAATGAAATGGCAAAACCGGGATGGTTCTTTTTACCGGATTGGCTCTGGTCATTTAATTATCCTCATAATGTAGCACAACAAGGCGTAATGATTGATGGTTGCCATGCAGAATATTGCCGTCAATTGATTCCAAAAGTTTTTCCAACACCTCTATATGAATCTATAGCTTCATTTGGAATTTTCTTTTTCCTTTGGTCTTTGAGAAAAAAGATTAAAATAGCGGGAATGTTGTTTTTTATATACTTAATACTTCAAGGTATAGAGAGATTTCTGATAGAAATCATAAGAGTGAACCCTAGATACAATTATTTTGGCTTTAATTGGTCTCAAGCACAATATATCTCTATTGGATTTATTATAATCGGTATTATTGGGTCAGTGTATTTATACAAAAAAAATAAAGTTTCTTAAAAAAATGAGTGATGCTATTAAACATGAATGCGGGCTGGCATTCATAAGATTAAAAAAACCGCTTAAGTATTATAACAAAAAATATGGCACTTCGCTATATGGTCTTCTAAAGTTGCAACTATTGATGCAAAAACAAAGAAACAGGGGTCAAGATGGAGCAGGAGTTGTAAGTATCAAACTTAATATGACTCCGGGTAAAGTTTTTATCAATAGACAGCGAACAAATAAACAGGACAATCTTAAAAAAATCTTCGATAATATCTATAAAAATTATAAAGGGTTAAGCAAAAAGAAGATTAACGACACCAAATGGTTAAAAGAAAATATCCCGTTTGCCGGTGAAGTACTTTTGGGACATTTGAGGTATGGGACACACGGTAGTAATAGTATGAAAAATGTTCATCCGGTGATAAGAAGAAGCAACTGGAAAACCAGAACATTGGTACTGGCAGGAAATTTTAATCTTACAAATGTTGATGATTTATTTAACGAACTTATATCCTACGGACAACATCCTTTCAGGAAATCTGACACTATAACCGTACTTGAAAAAATAGGGCATTTTCTCGACAGAGAAGTTCAAAAAGAATTTGATGGATTAAAGAAAAAAGGCATAGATGATAATATTGAAATAACAAAGACCATCAGTGATAATCTGGATATTCAGACTGTTCTTACAAAAGCCAGCAGGAGTTTTGACGGTGGTTATGTGATAGGAGGTTTGATTGGAAATGGAGATGCATTTATCATGAGGGATCCAAATGGAATCAGACCTGCATTTTATTATGAAGACGAAGAAATAGTAGTTGCTGCATCTGAAAGACCTGCTATTCAGACAGCATTTGACATAAAAATAGATAAAATAAAAGAACTTGAAAGAGGTCATGCTTTAATTGTCAAAACAAATGGTAAAACTGCTGAAGTACCCTTTATAAAACAAGAAGAAAACAAATCTTGCTCTTTTGAAAGAATTTATTTTTCAAGAGGTACTGATCGCAATATTTATCTCGAAAGAAAAGAGCTCGGATTTACAATGGCCAAAATGGTAATGAAACGCATTGATTACGATCTGGACAATACGGTTTTTTCCTTTATCCCCAACACTGCCAATGTAGCTTTTAACGGTCTGATTAAAGGACTAAGAGTTGAGTTGAATAAGGAAAAGAAAAAGAAAATATTAGAACTTGGAAGCAAAGTTACGGAAGATAAACTTGATGAAATATTAGCAAAAAACGTGAGAATCGATATTCTGGTAGTGAAAGATGCCAAATTAAGGACATTTATATTACAAGATAATTCCAGAGACGAGCTTGTCTCCCATGTATATGATGTCACTTATGGTATTATCAATGACAATATCGATACCATAGTACTTATCGACGATAGTATTGTCAGAGGGACAACGCTTAGAGACAGTATAATATCCATTCTTTCCCGCTTAAATCCGAAGAAAATCATCATTCTTTCTTCTGCACCTCAAATTCGTTATCCGGATTGTTACGGTATCGATATGTCCAGAATGAATGAGTTTATTGCATTTAGAGCTTTGGTCGAGTTGCTCAAAGAAACTAATCAAGAATACAAATTGGAGGAAACTTACCAGAAATGCCTCCAACAAGAGCAACTCCCCTCTGAGAAAATTGTCAACGAAGTCAAAAAACTTTACGAAAATTTTGAGTATGATGCCATATCAAAAAAAATAGCTGAGTTGGTTACACCAAAAGGTATTGATGCAGAAGTAGATGTAATATACCAAACAGTAGAAAATCTTCATAAAGCTATCCCAAATCATACAGGTGATTGGTACTTTACAGGAAATTATCCAACCGCCGGTGGCAATAGAGTTGTAAACAACGCTTTTATCAATTATATGAAAGGCAAAGATGAAAGGTCGTATTAAACTTTGATTATTTTCTTTGTTGTCTGAGAGGTTTTACTCTTGAGTCTCATAAAATAAACTCCCGGTTTGAGCGAGCTCATATCGATTGGAAGATCGTGTCTGCCATTTGCAAACTTTATGTTTTTTATCAACATTACTTCTTCTCCCAATTCGTTTACCAAAGATATCTTTATCCATTCTCCATTTCCCATAAACGATAAATTTGTTGTTTGAATTACCGGATTGGGAGAAACTGTTACAGCAAAATCATCTTTGAGAATATCTTTATTTGAAGATGATGAACAACTGCTTACTATCGGGAGTTTTTTAAAGTCTTGGTGTAAAAATGATTTTACCTCTTCCTCCGTTGCTTCAAACCAATCAATCAAGAGCGAGCCATATACATTTCTAAAATCAGTTTGCATCGCCACCGCTTCTTTTTTCCCAACATTATCACTAATTGTAGGGTTTTTACCTATGAAACCGGAATTAATACATTTACCGAAAACAAACATATCTACAGCACTTCCGTGGTCCGTACCCAAGCTTGCATTTGACTTTATTCTTCTCCCGAATTCCGAAAAAGTCATTCCAATCACTCTATCCTCCTTGTCTAATAATCTTAAATCATCCTGAAAAGCTTCAATGGCATCAGATAGCGTCTTCAGCAAATCAGAATGTTTCCCTTTAATCACATCAGTCGTATCTACTTGTCCGGAGTGAGTATCAAAACCACCAAGTCGCACTACATATACCTTGGTTTTCAAACCACCGGAAATCAATCTTGCAACATCTTTAAGGTCATCTGCAAGTTTATTATCTACAGGATACTTAGTTGATAGATTATTACCTTTGTTGTATGCCTCAGATACAATATCCGAGTATGCGTTGGATTGCCTGATTGTTTCCCTGACAAAAGACAATTGATCTCCGAAACAATTATTTGGAACAAAATCCCATTCTCCTTCAAACAATTCTCCCGCTTGATTGGCATCAGAAACAGCTATACTATAATTGCCCAAGTCTCCTTGACAAGTACTGGATGGAGAACTCCCCATAGTGATAGCAAAAGGATAATTTATATCCGAATTGGGATATCCACCGGGATAATCGGGATGATCTACATTGAAATAACTTCCAAGCCAACCGCTTGTCTTTTGAACATCTGCGGCTGATCCTGACATCCAAATATCAGTAGATCTAAAATGTGATCTGTTCTGATTGGGATATCCAACAGCTCTGACTATATTGAGTTTTCCATCATCCATTACATTTCTTAATCCCTCCATTACAGGATGAAAACCTGTTACATCATTTATTTTGATAACCTTGCTTTCGGGTATCATTATATTGGATCTTACTTTGGATAAATTGGAGTACTGATCTAATGGAATCACGGTATTGAGTGTATCGTTACCACCACCCATTTGAATCAACACCAAAATTTTATCATTGTACTCATTGATGCTTGGGACAGGTTTATTAGCAAATACTTTTAATCCTAAGCCATTAAAAAATACAGGTATTGTTAATATTGAACCTACTTTAATAAAATCTCTTCTTTTCATTTGTTTAAAATTTATTATACATTCAGGAACTCTCAAGAATTTATTTTAATCATAACCTTGTGTGTATTTTATGATTAAAAAAAATCATGTTCGTTTCATTTGTTATTATTTTAGAATATCTTCTCTTCGAGTGTAAATTTCAATTATTTTACATCATCTGAAACTCTGCCATATTTAATAATACCAACATCACTTCTTTCAATCTGTTAAGAATCGGTTTTGATTTACTTTCATCTCCTGGATCGTTTATATAATCAGAATATTCAATAGTCCATTCGTAATCCGGTAAGCCCGGTAATAATACCTGTGTTTTTAGAAAATCATATTGCTCGTCTGTTAATCGATATGCCAAAAACAAATCTGTTAATGACCTCAATAATTTATCAGGATCGTCAGGCGATTCAAATTTTGAAACAATGCTAAGAAGATTCATTGTCGCTTTTTTATCTCCAAGTTTTTTATTTCCTTTAACAAAAAATTCTACCAACTCCTTTCTAAGTGGTAATGTAACAGAGCTCAACCAAATTTTGTAATAAACGGGTTCTTGGTAGTATGCAGGCCAACCTGCAACAGATGGTAAACCAAAATAGTTTTGCTCTTGTTTCCTTAATATACGTCTATTTACAAGATTCGAAAATCTGTATTTCTTGAGAATATCATCTTCAATAAAAGGGAATTCTCCGGTTTTAATCAGTGTCATTGCAAAATCAATAGGGCTTTTTATCATTGACCCCACAATACATTCGCTATAAAAATGCTCACTTTGCAATAATGCCTTTACAGCCGGTTCTATCACGTAGTTATTTTCCCTCAGGATCTTCGCCATTGGTACTATTATATTATTCTCTACATCTTCTGTGATCTCATAATTAGCAAACCATATATACAATTGCCGGCATATAAACTTGGATACTTCTTCTTGTGCAAAAATAATATCTACTACTTTTTTGTACTCATCCGCTCCAAGATTACCAATAGTCTGATTTCCGAATCTGTGAGAAAGTTGTTTGATACCTTTATCGTGTCTGTTTTTCCTGAATAATACTTTACCATTTCTCACTACCCAGCCTGATAGAGCTCTTGAGAACTCCACTACGTCTTGTTCAGTATAATTGGTATAATCGCCATCACCTACAAGAGGTCCTTTACCAATAGTAAAAAGTTCCATCAATTCTCTTCCATAGTTTTCATTAGGTGCTTCTGCTGTGTTTTCATTGCCATTTAGATATAATAGCATACCGGGATTTATGGTCATATCCTTTACAAACTGCTTGAAATCTCCAAAAGCATATTTATGCAAAAGAGCGAAATACTGAAGTTTGATTCCCGGAGAAGAAATATCTGAAATTACTAAATGGTTGTGCCAAAACAAAATCATTTTTTGATGAATACTCATCTTCTTATCCAATACTTGATTAATAATCCATGCTGATAGAGAATTGTTTCTTGCAGCTTGTAAGCCCTGTATTCCGGGTGTAATTTTCTTTCCAACCCAAGTTTCTCCTATTGGTACTTCCGGGTCATTTTCAAAATAATAATTTATGGGTAAATCAGGAAAACTTTGGGGTTCAAAAAGCAATTCCATTGTTTTATCCAATCCGGCATTCAAACTTTCCTTAATCTGGTCGTAAGTCGAACCAAAAAGAGCCCTTCTCATTAGGTGAGAAGCTTCTCTCCACGTCCAGTCTCCTTGATATGGTGATAAAGAGTCAGGATTGGGAGTAGGACAATTCTTGGCTTCGATTTTTTTACTTTTAGTTATCGCATTTGACATAGTCTAAATTTTATTTGTATAATAGTAGGAATAAAAAAACAACAAAAAGTTTAATAGGCATAAACATTTTTTTTTAAAATCCAATTCGTTTAACCTGCTGAGGTGCATTTCATTTTTTCGCCTACCTGACACGCGCCAAAATAAAATACACCTGATTAACCCTCTTCTGCTTTTATATACGCCCTAATCCACCTCAGTTCCCCATAAGTGGTTTTTACCGGAGATTTGGCCATCAATTCATTGAGGGAAATATCTTCGTTTTCTTTCATGAATTTTACCAATACTTTGACTTTGCTGTTTTTCATCAGTCTATTGATATGTATTGTTCCATTTTCAATCCAGCGACTCATATGCCCTTCAATGGTGGATAATTTCAAATTTCTAAGCTTTGCAATCTCACTTAATGAATTCCCTTTTTCAAATAACTCCAAACTTATTCGTTGGGTTTCACCTTTGACAATTCCTCCTTTTATTTTTTTTGGTGTTTTTAGTCTGCCTGATCTTTTATATTTTCTTTCGCCCGAAAAAATATCCTTACTTCGATATTTCAAAGTGTATAATTTGTCAATAAGTTCCCAAAGCTCATTTCTGATATCATTTAAGAGTCTAATATACCTTCTTGTTTTCTTTTTGATTTTGTATTTTGATATATGCTCTTCCAGAGGTTTGAGCACTTCTTCATGAATATTAGCTGTAAAATACATAATTGCTTTATTTCCGCGATCCAAAACAATACCGGATTCAGCTTGATTCTTAAATAAGTTTGACAATTGGTTCTGAAATCCTTGCCCGATTTTAGCCAATTCATCCATAGCATTAAATATATCTTTATAGGCCAAAAATGCATTTCCTTGTTCAGGGACTTTGTCTCCCAAAATCAATTCTTTCCAATCATCAAATTGGTTTAATATCGATCCAAATTGAAAAGTTTTAATCAATTGCAGGTCTTCGTACTCTTGTTTAGCTTTACTCAAAGTATGCTCGATATCATTATCTAATTCAATTTCCCGGTGATACTCAAGAATTCTTTTATCTGTAATAATATTTTCGGCTTTGATTTCCGACATCAACTTCAATCCTTCAAGAGTCCTGCTTCTACTCAATGCAACATACAATTGACCGGGAGCAAATGTATCACTCAAATCGACACAGACTTCATCAAATGTCAATCCTTGGCTTTTATGTACGGTTATCGCCCAAGCCAATTTCAGCGGATATTGTTCAAAGCTACCTATTGTTTCTTGTTCGATAGTCTTTTTTTCTTTATCCAAGGTATATCTGGTATTTTTCCATTCTTCTTTTTCTACGTAGATTATTTCACCATCATCAAGACCTCTGACAATAATAAAATCATCCGAAAATCCCTGTACTTCCCCTAATTTGCCATTGAAATACATACCGTCAATATCATTTCGAATAAACATTACTTGAGCTCCTTTTTTTAATTCAATAACTTCAGGAGTGGGATATGCTGATTCATTAAACCTCCCGGATATATCCGCTTCAAATCTCCTTTTTCTACCGGGGAGATTATCGATTTTAGTATTGTTTATTTTGTCTGCTTTTCGATTATGAGTAGTGAGAACTAATGTATTATCGTCTTCTTCTATTTTCGTTTTTCTTTTGTTTAATAATTCCAAATCCTCTATTCTTTTTACACCTAATCTTATATTATTCAATATATTAATAAAATGTTCATCCCTTTGTCTATAAATAGTATTAAGTTCAATTTTTATGGCATCAGAAACCGCCCAAGCCTGTGAGTCAAAAAAGAAAGGACTTTTGTAGTATTGACCAAGTATTGACCATATGCCGCCTCTTACAACAGGTGATAGTTGGAATAAATCTCCAATTACCAAAAGCTGTACACCACCAAAAGGCATAGTATTTTTTCTGATTCTTTTGAGCACAAAGTCTATTGCATCCAAAAGGTCGGCTCTGACCATACTGATCTCATCAATGATAAGCAATTCGAGATTCTCAATCAATTTTCTCCTCTCGCTTCTATACTTCATATGCTTGGATAGACCAAATCTATTGGTGCAAATACTCAGATCTACCTCATCATTGCTGGGAATAAACGCTGTTAGGGGTAGTTGAAACATACTGTGAATTGTAACTCCACCGGCATTGATTGCAGCAACTCCGGTAGGTGCTACTACAACCGTATTTTTATTAGTTTCTTTAACGATTTTTTGTAAAAATGTGGTTTTACCCGTGCCTGCTCTCCCGGTCAGAAATACATTTTTTGCTGTATGTAAGACAAATTGCTCTGCGATATGTAACTCATAATTATGCATTAGTGCAAAGTAACAAAAAAAACCTGCTTTAATGAAAAAGCAGGTTTTTTATTTTTACATTATATTTTAACTCTTAAACGGATCGGAAAACCTCACATCTCTGATATAATCTTCATCTGTCAATGTTTTCAGAAAAGCTATTAAAGCTTTTTTCTCAATGACATCAAAATTTAAATGTTTAACAGAACCGTCAGGATTTCTAAATTTCTTGTCCAAATCGGGGTTTGGCTGAATATTATGGCTATAATGTTCAAGTACTTCATCAAGAGTATTGAATCTGCCGTCATGCATATACGGAGCTGTCAATTCAATATTTCTTAGAGTCGGAATTTTGAATTTTCCATTTTCTTTTCCGGGGTCAGTATAGACCAATTCCAATCCGACATTGGCAGTTCCTTTGACAGATCCTCCATAATCTGAAGACTGTTCAGGAGCATTGAAGTTTCTTCCTTGGTGACATTGTGAGCACATAGCTCTATCGCTAAAGAATATTTCTTTTCCTAATTTCTCCAATTCTGTAAAATTGCTAAATTTTTCTTTTTCTCCTTTATCATATTTAGAATTGAAAGAAGTCATAGAACACAAAAACTGAGACATAGCGCTCGCAATACGAGCCTCGGTAACTTCAGAAGATCCAAATGCCTTACTGAATAGCTCAGGATAATAATCCAATCTTTGGAGTTTATTTTCAAGCGCCCTCATGTTTTCAATTCCCATCTCAAGGTGATTAACTACGGGTTGAAGAGTCAAATCCACTACTGATGACGCCCTGGAATCCCAAAATAGATTGTCGTTCATCCCTGAATTGATGACTGCCATACTATTTCTAATAGTTTTTCTTCCTTCAAAACCTGTACTTTTGGCTACAGGGTCTGCAAATGCAAATTCTTGTTTGTGGCAAGATGCACAAGAAACCGCATTATTAAGTGAAAGGTTTTTATCATAAAACAATACTCTACCTAAAGTCGCACCCTCATCAGTCACTTTAGGATTTTCAAAACTATTGAAATTTGTTTGGTGAAAAACTTCAACAGTAGCACCTGAGGCAAATCCTCTTAGATTAACGGCTGAAGATTTGTAGTCATAGGTTTGACTCGGCAGACTCGGACTATTCTGAGAGTCCGGAACTTCAATTTTATCCACACAAGACAAAATGGTGAAGCTAAAAAAAACGGCTAAAACAAATAAATTTCTCATATAATTATTTTTTATTTTTTATATAACTCAATTTAAACAAGCTATTGAGACGTAATTTTAATAATAAAATCCCATAAAATCAAAAAAAATAAAGATTTTATATATTCTTTAACGAAAATTAACATAAATTGTTATACTAAAACCTAAAATGAACAAAAAAAGCTGTTGGAGGTAAGATGCTTATATCAAGTCCTGTGGTCGCACTAATACCCATAAACAACATACTTTCGGTCGTAAATATTATTCTATCAGTGATGTGATACTCAACTCCGATAACGGGTCCAAATCCCAATGCTCCTCCCGGACCGCCAAACGGACTGTTTCCTGCTTTTGACGGCAAATTAAAGCTACCAATAAGAGCGAATACATCCCAGCCCTTTGTGTAATAAAATTTTCCGGATAAATGTTTTCTTTTTTCATAGCCCAATCTAATCGAAATATGAGAATCAGCAAAATCATCCGAACTGCTTATGTTTGCTCCAAATCCAAATCTAATTGCTTTGTTATTTTTATTATAGTGCTTATAACTATATCCAATTGGACCTGATCTGACCTTATTGATATTAAAGGGTACAAATTGAGATACAAATTGGGTAAAATTTAAACCGATTTCCTTATGCGTCTGAAAGTTCAAAGATAAAGAATCCTCTTGGGCAACTGTAGTGTTTATAGATACAAAACAAAATATGAGACTCCAAATAGTAAATGTTGTATATTTAATCATGATTTATAGTCTTATATAAAAGTAAAGTGAATTTGGAAGTATATGCTTTAAAGTATTGGTGCTACTTTTTTCGTTTTCTTCATCTGTTCCTTTTCCATTTTTATACTTTGTTTGCTTGTATGAATACCTAAAGTATAAACTCGATTCTGTGGACAATACAACTCTATCATTTATCTTATAGACAACACCCAAAACCGGACCTGCACCTGTACTTAGAATCAAGTCATCGTTATAAAAATCTCCCCGGGAAGAAATATCCGTCTCGTATCCTCCCAAAATATCAAAACCGAATATTACATGTAGTTTTTTCCAGATTGGTTTGATTCGTTGAATACCTACTCTAATATCAATTTTTGAATGCGTATTATCAGGTAGTAGTATTCTATCCTTTTTTTTCCCCTCATAATCTATTCCCATACCGACTCTGAATGTTGTATTTTTTTTCTGAAAAATACCAGAAATAGTATAGGGGTCATCCAGCTTTGAACCGGTAAAAGATAGTAGGTTTTTTAATACATTTGTGGTATTTAATCCAATATATACCCCTTTTTCCATTTTAAAACGCTTCTGCGCAGTTACCCCTAAACCTATAAGGAGCAGCGATAAAATAAGTATTTGTCTTTTCATATTGTTCATAACGTAGAAAACAGATTTTTATGATTGTGAGATAAATAAAAACAAAAATAGTGCCGATTATCATCTAAACAAATTATTAAAAAGCGCTTTAGCACTTTGCCAATTTGAGATATTCAGACTATAGAAGATTTTGGATGATTTTTTTTTAGCTGTAAGTAATCCTGCATCTTTGAGCTCCTTGATGTGACGTGATATTGTCGATTGGGCTAAAGGTAATGACTTAGTCAAATCACTGATTTGTCCACGAGAGTTTTCTTCTATATATTTTATTATTTTGATCCTTGTCGGATGACCTAAAGCTTTAGCAAATTTAGCAAGAGATTCCGTTCCACTATCATATTTTATTTTTTTCTTGTTTTTCATTTTTGATGAAAGATGATTTGCTTTTTTCCTTATTGTTTACAAGGTTTGAGAGCGCTAATATAGTAAAAATCCAAAATTTATTTGTATGTGGTCAATATTTTTAGAACTTATATCCTTGTATTTTGCTTGTAAATGTTTACTTTTGTCGGTTATTCTTATTTTGTATAAATTTTTTTATAAAAAAATAGACATATATAAATAAAATTAAACATAGTGATTAAAGCCTTTAATATACTTTAATTGTGTTGTTTTTTTCAAACAATAAATCCATATTGTATGCTTAAAGATAAAATGAAAGCTTTTGTTGAACCACAAAAATTGGAAAAAGCCGGGATTTATCCTTTTTTCAGAACAATAGAATCCGAACAAGATACTGCTGTTAAAATAAAAGGAAAAGATGTTTTGATGTTTGGTTCAAATAGTTATTTGGGTCTTACAACGCATCCAAAGTTAAAAGAAGCTGCAAAAAATGCTGTTGACAAATACGGTTCAGGAACGGCAGGATCACGGTTTTTAAACGGAACATTGGATATTCATTTACAGCTTGAAGAAAAATTAGCAAAATTCATAGGAAAAGAAGCTGCTCTTGTTTTTAGCACAGGGTTTCAAGTAAATCTCGGAGTAATATCATCACTACCCGGAAGACATGACCACATAATTTTAGATGATTTGGATCACGCTTGTATCTTGGATGGGGCAAGACTTTCTTTTGCCAGGGTTAAGAAATTCAAGCACAACAATATGGATTCCCTTGAGAAAGTATTGAGAGAGTTACCCGAAGGTGGCATAAAGTTGATAGTAACAGACGGTGTGTTTAGTATGGAAGGTGATATTGCTGATTTGCCGTCAATAGTCAAGCTTGCAAAAAAATACAATGCGGATATAATGGTTGATGACGCTCACGGTTTGGGTGTGCTCGGGAATCAAGGTAAAGGCACTTCAAATCATTTTGGACTGACTGATGATGTTAGCCTTGTTATGGGAACCTTTAGTAAGTCACTTGCTTCAATAGGTGGGTTTATCGCTGCTGACTTTGACACAATAAACTATCTAAAACACAACGCCAGATCTCTTATATTTAGTGCAAGCATTGCTCCGTCAAATGCTGCGAGTGTAATAGCTGCATTAGATATAATCGAACAAGAACCGGAAAGGATTGAAAAGCTTTGGAAAAACACCAATCATGCAAAGGAAAGACTAATGGATATAGGCTTTAATACCGGAAAATCCCAAACTCCTATAATACCTTTGTTTATAGGAGATGAACTTAAAACTTTTAAGCTTACCAGAATACTTTTGGATTTGGGGGTTTTTGTCAATCCTGTGATTAATCCTGCTGTACCCAAAGGAGATGAGCTAATCAGATTTTCACTTATGGCTACACATACTATTGATCAAATCGATGAGGGCATTGACAAAATAGAAAAAGTGTCTAAGGACTTGGGAATAATATAAGTTCTCTGTAGATTTTTTTACATAGGAATCAAGTAGGCATATAACATTTTAAATAAATTATTATGAGTATCGAGATTAAAAAAGTTGAGACAAAAAAAGATTTGAAATCTTTTATTGATTTTCCTCACGATCTCTATGATGGAGATCCAAATTATGTCCCAATGCTGCAAATGGCTGCAAAGGAAATTCTTTCGGAAAAGAAAAATCCTTTTTTTGAGCATTCTGAAGTTCAAAATTATCTCGCATACAAAGACGGAAAAGTTGCAGGACGTATTTCGGCAATCAGAAACAATAATTACAATAAATACCATAAATCAAATGTGGGATTCTGGGGTTTTTACGATGTTATTGATGACTATGAAGTATCAAAAGCTCTATTTGATCAGGTCACAGAATGGAATAAAAAACACAATTTTGATAAGATAATCGGACCTACAAATTTTTCTACCAATGATACTGCCGGATTGCTTGTTGATGGATTTGACAGGCCTCCAATCGTGGAAATGACCTACAATAAACCCTATTATCAAACTCATATCGAAAAATATGGTTTTACAAAGGACATGGATTTGTTCGCTTATATGATTTATACAAAAGATGTATCAGATAAATCTGTTCGTCTGGCAAAACTTATCGAAAAAAGGCTGGAGAAAAAAGGAATAACTATCCGTACAGTCAAGATGAAAGACTTTAAAAATGAAGTCTCAAAAATTAAAAAAGTTTATAACAAAGCCTGGGAAAACAATTGGGGATTTGTTCCGGCTACTGACAAAGAATTTGATTTTTTAGCAGAAGGTCTCAAGATGATAGTCATTCCCGAATATGTCTTGGTAGCAGAACATGAAGGTGAATTTATAGGATTTGCTTTAACGATTCCGGATATAAATGAAATCACGAGGACTTTTAAAAGAGGTAAATTGTTTCCATTCAATATAATCAAACTTTTGACTAGAAAGAAAAAGACAAAATACGTTAGAATAATCACTCTGGGGGTTATTGAAGGTTACAGGAAACTTGGAATTGAAGCAGTATTTTACGCAAAAATAATCGAATCGGCTCGAAAAAATAAAATTATAGGTGGAGAAGCTTCTTGGATTCTGGAGAACAATGAAATGATGAATAAAGCAGCTGAAAATCTTAATGGGGTCAAGTACAAAACTTATAGAATCTATACAAAAGATTTATAACCTGACACCTTAGAATCGGTACAAGATATGAAAGGGTTTAAGAAGATAAGTATTGTAGATATTGTCAATTTTTTATTTTGGTTTATAATCCTAGTCTTTTATATTATAACATTTTCAGAATCTGAATTCAAACTGCATGGATTCTTATTGCTAGCCGGATTGGCTGTTTTTTCTTTAGCAGTAATATATTTCAGGAGTTTTAAACATAAAAATTG
Source organism: Saprospiraceae bacterium (assembly GCA_027008645.1). Lineage (GTDB taxonomy): Bacteria > Bacteroidota > Bacteroidia > Chitinophagales > Saprospiraceae > JADJGA01. The sequence goes on along the minus strand of JALVEE010000008.1, from coordinate 13,486 downwards.
GTTATTGAAACTGGTTATTTTGCTATATCCGGTTGTATTTCTTGTGATGATTTTTGATAGCCTGCATATGGTTTTGCCATATATAAATCCGGGGATTTTTGACAAGATGTTAGCTGATATTGACTTTGCGATTTTAGGAGTCAATCCTACAGTTTGGATAGAACCAATAATAAATCCACCTCTGACTGAATTTATGTATTATCTCTATTTGTTTTATTTTCCGATGCCTTTGATTATTTTGGGCTATTTATTCAAAAATAAAATGTTTGTAGAGCTGGATAAATCTATGGTATTTTATTTTTTGACTTATTACGGGGCATATCTGATTTATTTTGCCGTACCTGCACTCGGACCGAGGTTTTATGAACCCTTAGTAGCACTTCAAAAAATTCCATTGGATGGTCTTTATTTAACCGATATTATCAGGGATACTATCAGCTCATTGGAACACAATAAATTTGATGCCTTTCCAAGTTTGCATGCTGCGATTAGTTTGACGACTATTATCGTTATTGGCAAATACAGAAAAAAATGGTTATACTTTTTTATTCCTATTCTAATCGGTATCTTTATATCTTTGATTTATTGCAGGTACCATTATTTTATCGATATTGTAGCCGGAGTCGCTTGGACTTTGGTAAGTTATTGGATCGTAGAGAAATATTATGATAAGTTATTTGCAAAAGGATTTGTACCTTTTTATTCGTAAGAACTATACACATTATGTTGAAAAAAGATTATTTGGGTTTTTCTAAAAAGGATTTTCATATTTATATTATTTTACTTAGTGCTCCTGTCTTATTGACAATTTACAGATATCACGGTTATCCCGGCACTTTTAATCCTTTTTTGGATTTAGGGTATGCAACAGATCAAACTGTCAGTATCAATCAATTTATAATTTTTTTCTTATTGATGTTTATCGTCCCTGTTCTTTATATAAAAATAGCGATGAAAAAACGTCTTAGTGAATTTGGATTTGGGCTTGGAGATACGGGTTTTGGCGTAAAAACATTGATATTAATACCTTTGATTGTAGTACCTGCTATATATTTCGCAGCCAATATGCCGGATGTACGTTCGGAGTATCCATTGGCAAAAAGTCTTATTCAAGACCAATCGCATTTATTGGTTTATGAGTTGGCTTATGTTATTTTTTACTATATAGCTTGGGAGTTTTTCTTTAGAGGGTTCTTATTATTTGGATTAAAAAATAAATTCGGTGCATTTAATGCAATATTGATTCAGACAATTTCTTCTTGTCTTGTGCATATAGGTAAACCTGAAGGGGAAATTATAGGGTCGATAATTGTGGGTATTATCTTCGGTATTATTGCACTTCGTACCAAATCCATTTGGTATGTTTTTTTACTACACGCCGCTATTGGCGTTTTGACTGATTTGTTCATCATTTATAACAATTGAAAAGAGTGAAAGCAGATAAAGTAAAAATAGAAGAAAGTTGGAAAAAAGTACTAAAAGATGAATTTGAAAAAGAATATTTTTCATCTATTAAGAGTTTTTTAGTTGATGAATTCAATGCCGGAAAGATTATTTATCCTCCGGGAAAATTGATTTTTAATGCCTTTAATCTTACTCCTTTTGATAAACTAAAGGTTGTAATTATCGGTCAAGACCCCTATCACGGTCCGGGTCAAGCAATGGGATTGTGTTTTTCAGTACCCAAGAATATTGCTATTCCCGCTTCACTAAAACGTATTTACAAGGAACAAAAAGAGGATGTGGGAATAGAGATTCCCAATCACGGTGATCTAACAAACTGGGCTAAGCAAGGAGTATTTTTGCTAAATGCAATACTGACAGTCCAACATAAATCCCCGGGTTCTCATAAAAAAATAGGTTGGCAAGAATTTACGGATAGTGTTATCAAAACAATATCTGACAAGAAGGAGGGAATAGTATTTTTGCTTTGGGGAAATTTTGCAAAAGCCAAGAAGCAATTGATAGATGAAACAAAACATTTTGTGCTTGAATCCGCTCACCCGTCACCTTTAGCCGGAAATGCTTTTTTTGGCAATCATCATTTTTCAAAAACAAATGAATTATTAAAAAAACAAGGTAAAGAACCTATTGATTGGCAAGTATAGGTAGTGATGAGTGGAGGACAAAGTGATAGAGAATCTTATTGCTTGATCTAATGTTATGTAGGATAATTTTATGGGTTTAAACGATATTCCTGTATTAAAACATTAACTGCAATTTTAAGTTTTTCAGATAGATTTCTAATCATATTAACGGTTAGTCTTCTTTTCTTATTTAAAACTTCAGAAACAACACCTTTGGATCCAACAACTCCAACCAAATCTTTTTGTTTCAATTCCAGTTCTTCCATTCTTATTTTAATCGCGACTATTGGGTCTGGAGAATCTATTTTATAATTTTCTTCTTCATATTCCTCAATCAGTAAAGCCAAGACATCTGCTTCTTGCCCCTCTTTAGTATTTGGCTCAGCATCAAAAATTTCCTCCATTCTTTTTAATGCTTTGTTATATTCAAATTCTGTTTCTATTAGTTTCATAATATTATATTTTATTTGCACCAATTTGATCGTATTCTTCGTGTGATCCAATAAAGCGAATGAAAAGCCATTGTTTCCTATAATTTATTTTAGCAACTAACCTATAGTCATTTCCTTTTATATTAAAAACAACTCTTGAATTCTTTAAAATACTTATGGTCGCATAAAATTGTTGTATTTCATTTGGTGAATTCCAAGTAGCTAATTTTACTGTTTCATACCAAGTCTCTAAATAATCTTTTGAATTTGGATTTTTCTCCCAAAATTCTCTTAATGTTCTCTTGGATAGAATTCTCTTCATAATACAAAGATAATAAAGTTTTCAATATGAGAACAAAGAATTTTTTATTATTTATTGTAATTACTTTTATGTCTTGGCGATACGTAGCGAAACCTTAGCGTCCACCGCGGGAAAATTAAAATGATTCTTACAGTCTTTGTCTCATCACTTCATAGAGAATAATACCGGCAGATACAGATACATTCAGTGAATCAGTCTCACCCAATTGAGGTATTATAAACTCCCTGTCTGCCATCTTCGACATATGATTACTAACACCATCGTCTTCCGAACCCAAAACCGTACAACAAGGAGTATTGAAGTCCATATCTTGGAGTTTGTCTTTTGCTTTAAGATTGCTGGTATAAATCAAAATACCGCTGTCTTTTAGGGTTTGGACGGCATTTGCAAGACTTTTCACCTTGACAAGGGGAATTTTGAAGGCTGCACCGGCAGAAGTTTTAATGGTCATATGATTGATAGTTGCGCTATTCTTTATTCCCATTATTATACCGTGTGCACCCAGAACCTCGGCTGAACGAATGATAGAGCCCACATTTCTCACATCAGTCACAGAGTCCAACAAAATCAAATTGGGGACTTCCCCTCTATGAAAGATATTATCAATCAAATCTTCCAACTCCCAATATTGCAAAAGAGAAGTAATCGCAACAACGCCCTGATGATTTTGCTGTGTAAATTTCTTTAGTTTGTTAGGATGAACAAAGCTGACAGGTATATCCCTACCTTTTAGAAGATTTCTTAGTTCTATTTCAAACTCACCGGTAGTTCCCTTTTGCACAAAGATTTTTTCAATCTGTTTTCCGCTTTTCAATAATTCTATTACCGGTTTTCTACCATAAACCAATTGATTTTTATAATCTGATTTCATACTGCTTTGTTAGTTGAGAAAGCAAAGGTATTAATATATTTGTGATTGTGATTGTACAGCTGCGTTTTCTTGCAACCATTATTTTGTTTTTTAGAAATCCAGAGGTCAATCCAATAAAAATTGGATGACCCCTTGGATAATCTTTCAAAATGAGAAAAAACGTTTTATTGGTAAGGTCATATCCCTACTACTAGTTTTTTAAATAATATTATGTCTCGCAGACTAATTTTTACAAAATATAGCCCCTTTTTCATTTTTTGTATCCCAATACTGTTCAGTTTCTTATTTATACTCAAACTCTTTGATAATACTTTTTTTCCAGAAACATCATAAATAGTTATTTCTGCAATGTTATCATTAAATCCTTGAAGACTCAAATAGAAAGAAGTTGAAGCCGGATTTGGATATAAATTTATACTACCAATTTTTGTAAGTTTATTTAACCCAAGTATTTTCTCAATACATATTGTAGTGTCTTTACTACAATCTGTTGTGGTATCGATTGCTACAAATGTATAACAACCTGCACTATCGATTCCTGTTAGATTTTTTGTATTACCCTCATCGCCTTTAGGTCCTATCCAACTGTATTCATATTGACCATTTGTTGTGATAAATATTGCGCCATAACCATTGGAATCAATATTTTTTACACTATCTATTGTTATGATTATATCTTCAGGTTGTGTGATCGAAAATGACTTTGAAACAGAACAACCAAGTGAATCTGTAACAGTCACAGTATATGTCCCTAAACATAAATTATCCAATGAAGCTGAATTGTCGCTTGTATTCCATTGGTAGTTAAGTGCTCCCGTGCTATTTTCAACATTTAATATGATAATACTAGCATCACATTCTCCAAAGCATGATACGTTCTGTTGTTGTGAGACAATATTCAGTGTACTACATTCAAATGACTGTATTGTAGCACTATCTTCAAGTATGCAATCCTTGGCATCAGTAATAGTAACATAATAAGTTCCCGGACTCAAATTGGCAATACTTAAACCAGTATCTCCTGTACTCCAAATAATAGTATATGGACCGGTTCCTCCGGAAGGATTTATACCGGCAGTTCCATCATTTGCTCCTAAGGACATTTCATTTGTAGAAGAAATATTACTCAATAATTTCTCAGGCGAATCGATAATAATACTATCTATTATGCTGCAATTGACGGAGTCTGTGACTTTGACAAAATACATACCTGCACATAGATTGGTGATATCTGATGTAAAATCACCGGTATTCCACTGATAGTTAAACGGAGTTTTCCCATTTACCAAATTATTAATACTAATACTCCCGGTACATTCTCCATAACAACTCACATCATTTTTCTGATAATCCAAAGATAAATCTGCACAAATATATGGTTCAATAACTATACTATCCAATATACTACAACCGACTTCACTTGAAATAGTGAAAAAATATTTACCCGGAGCGAGGTTTTGAATAAAAGCCGTTGTATCCCCGGTGCTCCATTCGAATGAGTAATTCTTATCATTACACCCTGATATAATATTCGCTGTGCCGTCTTTTGCTTCAAATGCCGTCTCATCCGTTTTATCAATTGAATAAAGTGGTTTTGGGTGAACATATACTTTGATAGTGTCGGTTTTTGTAGTACAGAATGAAACATTATCCAAAAATTCTGCATAATAATATACTACTTGAGAATCACATATTGCTCCATTTAAAAGAGTCAATGTATCGTCTATAACACCAAAACCATTAGAAAATGTATCTCTTTTCTCTCCTTGAACATGGGGATTATCATCGAATGAAACCACTATCATTTTTGTAGTATCACCAACGCTTTTGATTTTTATTCCAACAGTATCACCAGTACAAATATTCTTATTGTCAGGAGTTGCAACTATTCGATTAGTCATTTGACAATTAACCTTCCATCGAGGTGAATGTTGCGGCTTATCCAATAGGCATTCAGCTTTTTTATCACTATGACAGCCTGCAACTCCATCAGAAAATGTCATAAAACTCACACTTAGATCATCATTGTACTCACATAAAGAATCAGAGAATTCTTTTACTTTTAATTCAATGGTCCAAATAACAGTAGTCTCACCATTTATTCCGGGAACTCCTCTCTTGGTTGATGGAGAACAATCTTCTGAATCACAAGTATTTTCATCAGAATCTTGAACCCAAAAATACCCGCTCGGGATTTGATCTCCTACTTCCAATCCTGTATTACATGGACAATCTTCACAAAGAATATTACATAAATGCATTTTAGAGTTATCATCAAAATATATACATAAATCTTCAAAAGGTTCGGTTACATACGGATAACAACTATTATCTTCTTCATACCATTCTGCTTCAACATTTAACGCGGTAACAGGAGGATTAGCATATAAATCATAGTAATCGATATCCCATCCATTTCCAAAATCAGGAATCATTGCCAGCAATCTTTCATCATTAGTTTGTTCAGTGTGATAAGTGAATTTGACCTGCATTGTCAATTTTTCTCCCGGACAAAAAGGTCCATTGTATGGAGGACCATTACTTTCATTCTCGATATTTTCTCTATTTATTATTTGGAAAGAAGTGCTTTCGTCATTATCACAATAATCCTCTTCACCCAGACAAATAACAGGTATTTTGGTCGTTGAAACACATAATTCAAAGTATGGGCTATAAATATCTCCTTCTTCCGAAGAAACTGCAATATAATAAACACCTTCACTTACAGTTGTCAATAAAGGAGATGACTCGGTACTACATTTATATTCACCCGGAGCTGCAGCATTAATAAGATTGAAACAATCTCCTTTGAAGACAGACCAAACCGGAGTCCATCCATTTTGAGTAGTGACATTTGTATATAATTGATTTGCATCTTCATCTACAACAACTTTGTACCACATAGTTGGATTAGTTTCAAAAACATCACAAGCATCAGAGACTTCAGGTGCAGCGCAAAAATCATTGTTTAAATACCCTGTGACACACTCAAACTGTAAATTAGGGCTTATTGATGAAACAGGATAAAGAGTCTCTTCATCTGAAATAACTTCACAAGAATTAGCTCCTCCATAAACGTTATCTTGAAATGCATATATAAAAAAAGATCCACAATCTGATTCTGTCGATGATACTTTAATAAAAAGGTACTCTTTGCCTTGTAAACATCCTATATGACTTTCAGTAACGGATTCTCCTATGCAATATGCTTTGATAAGTTCAGCAGTGCCATCACAAAATGCATTCTCCGAACCGGCATAAACTTCAACTGAATGTTCATATCCAAGACTCACATCATATTCATCATACACGCTCAACATTATACCGTCATAGTTTGGATTAATATTCATTCTATACCACACCGCATCGTCATCGGTTGCTGTTCCGCAAGAAACATTGGCCTTGTCTGCATTAGGATCATCATTGTATCCTAATGCACAGCAAGTAGTACCTTGTGTTTCACCTCCATCCCCAAAATCATAAAAAGAATTTGGATCACCCATGCATGGACTGTCATTACTTGGTACCGGAGTACATTGACTAAAAGTTTTTAAATTATGTGAAAAAATAAAAAATAGTACGAAAATCAAGGATAAGTTTTTCATTGTTAAAAAGTTTGTATTAATAAAAATATGCAATAGGAGCAGGACAAAGTTATTTAACCACTTTATTAATAGAGACATAAAGTATATCAATCGCTGCCTGATAAAAATTATTTAATTGAAATTAGCATAATTGTTATCAAAATTTCACAAATTTTTTACCTTTGAAACCAAACAATTAAAATCATTGCTATGAAATTCGTATCAATCCTTATATTTATTGCTGTATTGGCATCCTGTAATAATATATCATCCTCCAAATCAGGCACTAATGTAAAAGAAGAAATTAAAAAAGTTATGAAAATGCAAGAGGAGGCTTGGAATAACGGTGATATAAAACAATTTATGGAAGGCTATTGGAAAAATGACTCCTTGAAGTTTGTAGGTAGCAAAGGGATAACCTATGGATGGCAAACAACTCTCGATAACTATAAGAAATCCTATCCTGATACAACTATAATGGGTAAGTTACACTTTGATATTGATTTAATCGAAAAACTTGGAGAAGATACATACTACCTTATTGGTAGATACAAATTGCAAAGAGAAAAAGATGAACCCTCAGGGTATTTTAATCTTATCTGGAAAAACATTAATGGTGATTGGAAAATTATAACAGATATGACCTGTGGTTAGAACCTTTCAAAAAAAGGAATCAGCCCCAAAATCGGGCACAAATGGTGTATTTCTTATTTGGAAAAATTTTAATGGTGAATGGAAAATCATAACAGGTATGACCTGTAGTTGATTTTTATAATATATAGCGATATTTTAGTATTCTGTTTCCTATATTACCGGGTTATTTAGGAATTTGTCTCCTATATTATCGTTTTACTAAAAATAATTCGTATCTTTGTAGCAAATATTACAATGAAAGCTCGGTATCTATATAAAAGTCTTGAAAAACATCTGGATCACAAAAGCTACACAATCATAACAGGAGCAAGACAGGTTGGTAAAACTACTCTTTTACGACAGTTATTCAAAAAATTAAGAGAAAGGGATGAGATAGTTGCATTTATCAATTTGGAAAATAAACTATTATTACTTACTCTAGACAAAAACCCTAATGCTATATTTGATTTTGTACAAGAAACACCCAAAAAAATCATTGATGGTAAAGCATCCAAAAGGATATACATATTAATAGATGAAATTCAGTATCTCTCCAATCCGTCTAATTTTCTCAAGTATTTATACGACGAATATGATTACAATGTTAAAATCATTGCATCGGGGAGTAGTGCTTTTTATATAGACAAAAAATTCAAAGATTCTCTTGCCGGCCGGAAAAGAATTTTTCATCTATATCCAATGTCATTCAATGAGTTTTTGGAATTCAAGGAAGAGGAAGACTTAAATAATGAGATTAGTTTTATGGTACAAGAACCAAGCTACAAATCATTGTATCGAAGAAGTATCAAGAGTTTTTTAAATGAGTATCTGATATACGGAGGTTATCCGGCAGTAGTTTTGGAAGAAGATAAGGCAGAAAAAATACATTTGTTAAACGAATTAAAAGATTCGTATTTGAGAAAAGATATTTTGGAATCCAAAGTCGATAAAGAATTAAAGTTTTTGGTATTGTTACAGCTTTTATCATTACAAACAGGTAATATTTTAAATAAAAATAGTTTGGGCAGAACGATTGGACTGGATAACAAAACCGTGGAGAGGTATGTATATATCTTACAAAAATGTTTTCACATTGATTTGGTTAAACCATTTTTTAGCAATCTCAAAAAAGAATTCATAAAGATGCCCAAAATATATTTCAATGATTTGGGATTAAGAAATAGCTTGATAAATAATTTTGAATTACCTGCATATAGAGAAGATAAAGGTATGCTATTTGAGAATTTCGTTTACAACCAACTACGAATAAAATACATTCCTGAAAATATAAGATACTGGAGGACGACTGATGGTAATGAAATAGATTTTGTAATAAAAGACAGCTCTGATTCAGGTTTAGCTATTGAAGCAAAATGGAATTGCAATAAATTTAACCCTAAAAAGTATGCAAAGTTTCTAACAAATTATAAAAAATTTGAACTGTCTTGTGTAGATATTAATGACAAAAATATTATCGGATATTGAACTAAAGCGATATTTTAGGATTTAGATTCCTATTTAACCTGGTTATTTAGGATTCTGATTCCTAAATTATCGCATATTTGTCAATCTTACAATATTTGACTACAAATAGTTGTTATTTTTTATTATCTTCGCCATTATTAACAAAAGTTAGAAATATGAAAAAAAATATCGGACCTACTGACAAAATAATAAGAATTGTTATTGCTGTCATTATTATGGCGCTATATTATTTTGGAAAGATTAGCGACACTACCGCTATGGTTTTATTGGTAATCGGCATAGTGCTATTATTGACCTCGCTTATTAATTTTTGTCCTCTATACAGGATAATTGGAGTAAACACTTGTAAGAAAAAATAGTAGAATAGTATCATACTATGAAATATAAAAAAATTGCATTGGTCATGGCAATGCATGAAGAGGCTTTGCCTATAATTGATTATTTCGGTTTAGAAAAAGCAAGTTCAACTTTTTATCCCATTGAGATTTATACAAATAAAAATGAATCATTGATTTTGTCATTAAACGGTAAATCCGAAGAATATAAAGTTGATAATATCGGCTCTCAAGCAGCAACTTTAAACACTTTTGTTGTAATAAATAATTTTCATCCAAATCTTGTAATCAATTGTGGGACTGCCGGTGGTTTTTCTAGTAAAAAAGCAAAAATCGGTGATGTGTATATCGCTCAAGACAAGGTTATATATCATGACAGGCGAATATCCATTCCGGGAGGATATTCAGAATATGGTATGGGAAGTTATAAAGTTATAGATAGCTATGACATATCTAAAAAATTTGGTTTAAAACAAGGGCTAATATCAACAGGCGATTCTTTTGATTTATCAGTTGAAGATTTGAGAATTATGACAGATAATAGTGTAGATATAAAAGAGATGGAAGCTGCTGCTGTAGCATGGGTATGTTCTTTGCACAATACTGATTTTACAGCGATAAAGGCTGTTACAGATTTTGTGGATTTACCCGAGACAACAAGCGAATTATTTCTCAATAATATGGAATTAGCTGCCGGAAATTTAAGGAATAAAATTGTAGGTATTACGGAGTATTTGCTTTAGGTATATTTCATTTTTCGTTTTACTATTCTTTGCCTCCTGTTGAAATACTTCGTAGATTTCACAGGATAAATCTGACTCCTAAAGGAGAAATCAACTCGCAACGCGAAAAAATGATATACACCCTTTTCTTTAGAGACCTATATATTAACCAGAATTATTCACTAGTCACTTTTTTTTCATCATCAATTTTCAATATAAATTTTCTGTCACAAGAAACATTTGTAGGTGCATCAAAACCTTCAATTTCTCCTTCAACCCTTACTACTTCATCTTTGAAATCATCAAGCTTGTAAAAAACTATATCAACAATACTTGGATCAAGTTTTACATTAATTTGATATTTCTCATTTTCAACGTCATTTAGCCAGAATTCTCCTTGTTCTTTAACAGCGTTGTCCAAATTGACTTTTCCTCTCAATTTTACTATTTTTCCTTCACAACTTGCAGCTTTTTGGCAATCAGTATCACAATTGGACGATTTTAAAAATTGCTCAACATCAAAATATTTATCCGATGTAAAATCCAAAGTTTCTTTCTTACAACTACTCAATAAAACAATAGAGCTAAGTACAATATAAGCAATTATTCTTTTCATAATTTTAATATGTTTTAAATTATTATATAAATTAAATATCTGAGCTATCCAATAAATAGACTGTATTTCATTTTTTCGCATTTTACGTTATTTTTTCTATTTGGATAAACCATCCCACTTATGAAATTAAGCAGTTTTACATTTATAAACTACAGCAATGTGCCATTAGGTACAAAATATGACTATACCAACTAAAATACGTGCCGTAGGTACGCTATATTAAAAACATCAACAAAACTTCTTGTTAAAACGCGAAAAAAAAATACACCTATTTATTAATAGCCTTTCCGGTATCTTATTTGCTTAAACTTCAAAATATGTTGCATAGAAAATGCAATATATTAATAAAAACAGGTATTTGCTCTGGTGTATTTCATTTTTGTGGTATACTTTTCAATGATAATCTACAATTTTTTCACTTTACCCATTGCTTTGCCTCCTGTTGAAATACTTCGTAGATTTCACAGGATAAATCTGACTCCTAAAGGAGAATCAACCCGCAACGCGAAAAAATGAAATGCACCCATTTGCCCTTATTAAATGTTTTTGAAATAACAAAGGGTATGCTACATCATAATATTTTTCGGTATTTCTTTTAACAACTCCTTAAGGCATGCGATTTTTAAGCAAAATGCAGGGACTTGCTTTTTGTATTCCAAATATGCATCTCCAAATTTCTTGATAGCTTCCGGTTCCTCTACAACTCTAATCAATACAAGCATTAATAAAATTTCTATGGGCGCAATTATCAAAATAAATGAAAGCGACCCTACCATTAACGCAAAAGCCAAAGGAAAAAGCATAAGTCCCAAATGCATAGGATGGCGCATATACTTATATATTCCCTCTTTCACAAGAACATTAGTTTCCAAACGCTTCAATTCGCCTTTTCTACCGTATTTGGCCAATGTTCTTCCGGTATTTCTACTAATTCTCAGCACTAAATTCAAAAGAAAAACTCCAAGCACAAAACTTAAAACATGAAATATCAATGATTTGTGAATTTCAGGAAATAGCAGACTATCCAAGTAATAACCTCCGGCAATACCGCCGAAAATCATAATAATCCACATAGCAAGTCTGAATATCATAATGCTAATTATTTATTCAATATCGTATTCGTCTTTATTTAACTCCGTCAATTCATCCATCTTCATAAGAATATCCATAGTGTATTTGGCTTCTTCCTCATCCACAATGCTTATTGCCGAACCTACATGTACCATCACATAATCTCCTATTTTGGCTTCGGGAACCATCACAAGATTTACCTCTTTTATTATACCATTGAAAGTGACTTTTGCTATTCTAAACACATCATCCAATTGGTCATCTATACTTATTATTTTTCCCGGTATTGCTAAACACATTATTTATTAATTTAAAAAAATATTAAAATCTATTACTAGTGGATTCTAGAAGGTGTATTTCATTTTTTTGCTTTTCCCATTTTTTGCCTCTGACTCCTAAAGGAGAATCAACCCGCAACGCGAAAAAATGAAATGCGCCCATTATAGAAAACAGCTCATTAAACTCTCAGTCCTTTCAACCACTCATACCAATTATCCATACCCTCTCCTGTTGTTGCTGAAACCTCAAAAAATACTAACCTCGGATTTACTTTTCTTGCATAATCTTTTGCTTTTTCCACATCAAAATTAAGATATGGTAAAAGATCAATTTTGTTTATTATGCACACATCAGATCCCTCAAACATGTCCGGATATTTTATCGGTTTGTCATCTCCTTCTGTTGTGCTAATAATCACTACTCTATAATCTTCTCCGAGCCTGAATTTCGATGGGCAGACCAAATTACCGACATTTTCTATCATAAGAAATGATTTTGGCGGAGGATTAAGATTTTTTACTGCCTCATAAACCATATCGCTCTCCAGATGACAAAGCGCTCCTGTATTGACCTGCACAACAGGTATTCCGAGAGAATCTATTCTATCTGCGTCATTCATCGTTTGCTGGTCTCCTTCTATTACACTAAAATTGATTTCGTCTTTGAGATCAGCCAATGTTTTTTCCAATATACTGGTTTTGCCCGATCCCGGAGAGCTTACCAAATTAAGAGCTACAATCTCTTTAGCATCAAAATAACCTCTATTTCTCGCTGCCCCCACATCATTGAATTGCATAATATCTTTTCCTAATTCAATAACCCTGCCTTCATTGTCAGTATGGCTATGATCGTGAGGGTGACTGTGGTGATGGTCGTGATGTTCATGGTGAGAATGTGTATGTTGCTCACCGGGTTTACTGATTATTATCGTGTTTGGAGTATGAGTATCGCACATAGTATTTTATTTATTATCAATTGTTATTGCTTTTATCCTTAATTCTTTTCCCTGAAATATATCTTTCAAATAGCTGTTGCACTGCGGACAAGAAT
>JALVEE010000007.1 GCA_027008645.1 Saprospiraceae bacterium | reverse complement strand
ATATGAAAAAAGCACAGGGAAAGTATATCAAAAAACTGATTTTATGGTTGGAATAAGTGGTATTACCGAATATTCTCCCGCGATATCTATCGCAAAGAAGAAAAACAGAATTCTTTATACACTTTATAATAATAGGACATACTCAATTTATCAATCAAAACCTGAAAAGTTTTTGAATAAAGCTGTGGATATCCAAGATGTTGATATGAGAGCAGGAACCTTGCCAAAGCCAAATAAACTTGCAACTGATGTTGTTAACAACAATTTGAATAAAATCGGTAAATTAGCTTTGGTCGATATTTCACAGTTTAAAGATAAAAAATACAAGCCAAAATTCAGATTGGATTATATAGGTGGAGGTACTTCTGTAGGAGTCGGTAGTTCAAGCTTTAATACATACACTGGTCTCGCAGGGGGGATGGATTTATTGTTTAGTGATATGTTGGGTAATCATCAGTTGTATTCCCGTCTGGCTATGAATGGTGAGATTTATGACTTTGGAGGACAGTTGATTTATATGAATAGACAAAATCGGGTCAGTTGGGGAGTGGGGCTTTCGCATGTTCCCTATGCTACAGGATATAGACAAGGTGAAGGTGGTTATCCTTTGGCAATTCAAGGCGATACCTTTTTGGTGGATAGAATTACGACAAATATACTGAGAGTATTTGATGAAAGATTAAGCGGGTTTTGGCAATATCCTTTTTCGACAACTCTTCGGATAGAAGGTGGTGTCAATGGGGGGTACAGAAGTTTCAGGCAGGATAAAACTTATGATTATTACCAGTCGTATCCTTACGGTTATATAGGAAGGGAGAAAGGTGAAAAGATAGACGTTCCGGATACGCTTAGGTTTAGTCAATATTTTAGACTTATCAAGGGGTTTAGCTCGAGTCTGAATATTGCATTGGTAGGTGATAATTCGTATAATGGTGTGACCTCCCCACTTGCAGGATATAAATACAGAATTGGTCTTGAGAAATACTTTGGTTCCGATAATTATCAAAGTGTATTAGCTGATTTCAGATATTATCATTGGGTGAAGCCTGTAAGTTTAGCTTTTAGAGCAATGTCTTATATGAGATTTGAGAATAACGTCAATTCTGTTTACCCTATATATATAGGGCAAATGGGTATGGTCAGAGGATATAGTTTTGGTTTAGGTTCCAATCCGGTTTTGAATAACTTGAGATATTTGGATCATATGTTAGGCTCAAAAATATTGATGGGGAATTTTGAGATAAGATTGCCATTTACCGGTATTGAGAGGTTGGCTTTGATAAAATCCAGATATTTTTTAAGTGATTTGGCATTGTTTGCAGATATTGGAGTCGCCTTTGATGAGTTTAGTCACTTTAAGGATGGCGAACCTATCAATATTAATGGTATCACGGAGAATATAAAGCCAAAGATTGCAAAAAGCGTAGGTATTTCATTAAGGGTTAATTTATTTGGAGCATTAATAATAGAGCCTTATTTAGCGTATCCTATTGAGGAGAAAAGCAAGTTTGTTTTTGGGCTTAATTTTATGCCGGGGTTTTGATATAGCATGTTAATTTTAATAAAAATGGAAATGTTAAAATTTTTTTAGCAAATTTTTTTATTATTCAATTTTATTTACGACCTTTGCAACTCGAATTCAAATAATTAGTTAAATTAAACAGTATTAAAAAATGAGAAAAGCGGATTTGGTATCAAGAATATCAGAAGACACGAATATCGCAAAAGTCGATGTTTTAGTAACTTTGGAACACTTTTTTAAAGAAGTTAAGAGTGCTTTGGAAAGCGGAGAGAATGTATATATTCGTGGTTTTGGTTCTTTTGTATTGAAGAAAAGAGCAAAGAAAATTGGTCGTCATATTAAAGAAAACAGACCAATAGTAATACCTGAACATTTTATTCCATCTTTTAAACCCTCAAAGGTTTTTGTTGATGCAGTGAAGAAAAATGTCAAAGGGTAATTTATTAACAAATAAATCATAGCGTATATGCCAAGTGGTAAAAAGAGAAAGAGACATAAGATAGCTACCCACAAAAGGAAGAAGAGATTGAGGAAGAATAGACATAAGAAGAAGAAACACTAGAGTTAAATAGCTAAATTTAAAACAAACAGGTAATGTTTTTTTAAGCATTACCTGTTGATTGTTTTCGACTTTATGTTAAAGTCGTGTAAAACTGATTGAAATTGTGGAAAGAGAATTGATTATTAATTCTACTAAGGGGTCTGTAGAGATTGCTCTAGTTGAAGAATCCCGGTTAGTAGAGTTCCATAAAGAAAATACTAATAATAATTTTTCGGTAGGTGATATTTATCTTGGTCGAGTGAAACAGCTTGTGCCCGGGCATAATAGTGCTTTTGTTGATATTGGCTATCAAAGAAATGCTTTTTTGCATTATTCAGATTTAGGTCCCCAGCTTAGATCCTTGAATAAGTATATCAATATCGCTCGTTCTGATAAAAATTCAATTCCCTCATTAGAAAATTTTAAACCTGAAAAAGAAATAGACAAGCACGGGAAAATTGTCGATGTTTTGAAAAAAGATCAGGTTGTATTGGTACAGATTTTGAAAGAGCCTATATCTACCAAAGGTCCCAGACTGACCAGTGAAATGACTATTGCCGGAAGGTATTTAGTCCTTGTCCCTTTTTCCAATACTATAGCAATTTCAAAAAAAATCCAAAGTGAAGACGAAAGGAAAAGACTTAAATTTCTGATCGAAAGTATAAGACCAAAATATTTTGGAGTAATTACCCGTACTGCCGCTGAAGGCAAAAGCGTATCGGTTTTGCACGAGGAGATGAAAGGGCTTCAAGACAAGTGGAATAAAATGTTTGAAGAGCTTAAAACTGCTAAGCCACCTGTAAAATTACTGACCGAAATCGATAAAGCATCTGTATTATTAAGGGACATTCTCAATGATAGCTTTAATAAGGTAATCGTTAATGACAAGGACTTTTACAATAATGTTAAAGATTATATGAAGCAAATTTCACCATCTCAGGTGAAAATTGTTAAGCATTATAATGGCAAGACTCCGATATTCCAGCATTACGGTATCAATAAGCAAATCAAATCTTCATTTGGTGGTACTTATACACTGAAAAGCGGTGCTTATATCATCATTGAACATACGGAAGCTATGCACGTAATTGATGTTAATAGTGGTCCAAAAATGAGAAGAAACTCGCAAGAGGAAGCAGCTATTGCAGTTAATTTGGAATCAGCAAAAGAGATAGCGAGACAGTTAAGATTGAGAGACCTCGGTGGATTGATTGTTGTGGATTTTATAGATATGCGTAAAGCAGAAAATAAGAGAATGCTTTACAATGAAATGAAGAAGTATATGGAAAACGATCGTGCACAACACACTATCTTGCCTTTGAGCAGATTTGGTTTGATGCAGATCACACGTCAAAGAACAAAACCTGCGATTAAGATTAATACTTCTGAAGTGTGTTCTTTGTGTGGAGGAACAGGAAAAGTTCAACCTACATCTTTGATTATCGATGATCTGGAAAGAGACTTGAAATATATTCTTAATTCAGGTAATAAATCCAAATTGCATATATATGTAAATCCTTATATCTATGCATTTATTAAACATGGTTTCCCCTCATTGCAGATGAAATGGTTCTTTGAGTATAATAAATGGATAAAACTTCATAAGGATGATTTTTACGGAATCAATGAGTATAAATTTGTTGATGGAGAAGGAGATGAAATAAGAATAAAATAATAAAATTGCAATCTACGGTTTTAATAGCAATATTGAATTGGGGCTTGGGACATGCAACCAGATCAATACCTATCATAAAGCTATTCTTGTCAAAAAATTATACAGTACATATTGCTTCTGATGGGGAAGCCTTGTTGTTTTTGCAAAAAGAATTTCCCGATTTGGTATTTCATACATTGCCTACATATGGTATATCTTACCCCTATAAATCAATTCTGCTAAATGTTATGCACTCGGGATTTTCCATTTTTAAAGGGATTTATCGAGAAAATATAATGGTTGAATCACTTGTTGAGAAAATCAACCCCGATCTAATCATTTCCGATAATAGATATGGTGCGAGGAGTAGGGGAGTGAGAAGTGTGATAATAACTCATCAGTTGAGAATTAAACTTGGAAATCGATTATTGTCGCTATTTGCTACTGGATTAATTAAATTTTTAGTAAATAAATTTGACGGTATATGGATTCCTGATTATGGTGATTCAAAAAGTTTGGGAGGTGATTTGTCCAAAGCTTATCAAGGGAGTAAATATACTTATATAGGGTCGATATCAAGATTTTATCCTGTACAATTAGCCAAAAAATACGATATTGCTATTGTATTGTCAGGCCCTGAGCCACAAAGAACTAAATTGGAAGTGCTTATCATGCAACAATTGAAAAATATTGATAAAAAAGTGATTTTGGTTAGAGGTAAAATAGAAGATGGTGAGGGCTATTATATGAATGATAAAGTCAAGATTGTTAATTATATGATATCTGAAGATCTAAATAAACTTTTCAATCAAAGCGAACTTATAATAGCAAGATCAGGTTATTCTACTATAATGGATTTGGCAGCATTAGGAAAAAAAGCAATCCTAATTCCTACTCCCGGTCAAACGGAGCAAGAGTATTTGGCAAAATATTTGAGAGATAAAAAATTCTACTATAGCGTTTCTCAAAGTGAGTTTGACTTGGAGAAAGCACTTGAAAATATTGGTGAATACAATGGAGTTTTAATTGAAAGTAATGACTTGAAAAATATTATTTCCACAATTTAAATTTTCTTTCGATAACTTTATAGTGTTCATTATTTCCATATCTTCGGTCAAATAAGACTATACCAAAGGAAAAGAAATCCAAAGTTGCTTTTACAGATTCTTGTGATTTTACATATTCCCAAGCCTCTTCCATGCCTTTAGACCAATGAATATCATCTAAAATCATTACAGTACTTTCATCACTTTTGGTTTTGATCTGATTAAAGTAATCGATAGTGGCTTCTTTGGTATGATTGCCGTCGATAAATGCAAAATCCACATGGTTTATGTTTTCCAAGATTACAGGAAGCGTATGGTCAAAATTACCGTAAACTTGTTTTATGTTTTTAAGTCTTAGTTTAGAGAAATTCTGTATTGCTATACCGGCTAATGCTTCGGAACCCTCAATGGTTGTAACGGTGGCTCTTGGGTTTCCAATGGCAAGATATGCTGTTGATATGCCCAATGATGTTCCCATTTCAATTATGTTTTCAGGTAAGAATTCGTTAATGGTTTTGTATAGTAAATGACATTGCCATTTTGGAGAAAGTGCTGAATTTGCAATAGATTTTACAGATTTTGTCTTTGATTTTGAAAATGTAGAACCGGCACCCAAATCATTTATTTGTAATATTCTCGAATCTTTTTTCAATTCTTTACGGATATTTTCTATTTCAGTAATTCTATAATGCGAATCATTTAATTCCAGAATATTGTAGATCAATTGAGAAATTTCAGGGTTATCAAAATCCTTATAAGTTTTTGCCTTTATATAAAATTCAACAAGTTTTACTAATTTGATTATATGCTTCATATACATCAATGCATTATCACAATTCTCTTGAAATATTGATGATTATTGTTAAACAAATGAATAAAGTATATACCATTTTTAATATCTCTAAACGGTATCCATATTTTTTTGCTATCAATAATTTTATAAGATAGTGCAGTAGTTCTACCTGTGATATCAAGTAGTTCAATATTTGATATTTGGTGCTGTAAACTGTTGCCTATTTCGATAAAAACGCCATCCTTTGTAGGATTAGGATATATTTTAAGGTCATTCCGGGTATAGTTGTCAGTAGCTGTAATTTCTGCTATAAATACATTTATCACTTCGATACAGTCATTATAATCGGTCAAAGTTACCGTGTATGAACCGCTTTTTAAATTAATGGCTTTGTTACCGGTCTGAAAATTTGCATTTTCGTCCCAGAGGTAAGTGTAAGGGGTAACTCCACCTGACGGAAGTATTGTAGCGGAACCATCAGATTGATTTTTATGTGCAGGATATGATTCAATAGTTACTTTGATCTCATCCGGTTGATTTATTTCAATTACCCCTGTGTTTACTTCACATTTATTGGAATCTGATATCAAGGCAGAGTATTGTCCGGCTTTAAGCTTTGTGATAAATAGTCCCGCCATACTGTTGTCCCACTGTGCATCATAAGGCTTGATACCGCCGGTAATGCCTAAAGAAATTTCTCCTGTACTATCACCAAAGCAAAAAACATTTTTAGAGTCAATGGTAAAATCCAATTTTTCCGGTTGTGTCAAAGTTACTTTATCACTATTTCCTACACAACCAAAATTATCAGTCACCGTAACCATATAATCACCTACACCAAGATTGCTGAGAGTATCAGATTTTTCTTGTCTGATGATTTTTGTTCCCGCACTCCAATTATAGTCAAATGGAGAAGCATCAGAAATTACATTTACTGCTATGATTCCGGAAGTATCACCATAGCATTTTATATCATTGACCGTTTCCAGTGATAAATCCAGAGGGATATTGAGGTTGGATATTTCCAAATTGTCAAGTACTTGTTTACAAGCCAAATCATCCTCTACTGTGACTCCATATAATCCCGAATTGATACTGTCAATGCTATTTGATGACTTTGTTCCATCGCTCCAATAATAATAGTAGTTACCATAACCACCATTGGCATTCACTTTGATATAGCCGTCGTTTGTATTGGAGCAGTTTACATTTTTCAATGAATCTAATGTTACATTCAGGCTATCAATTGTTTTGATTTCGATATTTTCCAATTGTTGTTTGCATCCGTTATTATCACTTAGCTGTATTGTATATTTTCCTGCTTCAATATTGTAAATGTCATCTAAACGACTAATTATTTTATTGTTCTTTTTCCATTCGAAAGTGTATGGGCTCGTTCCACCTTTTGTATCAATTTCGATTAAACCATTGTTTTCTCCCGGGCAAGTGACATGGTCTATTGAGCTAATAATAATTTCGAGTGAGTCGGGTTGTTCTAAAATGATGGGACCATATTCTTGAAAACACAATTGGGAGTCCGTTATAGTACAGTTATATTCACCGGCTTTTAAATCAGAAATAACATTGGAGTCTGCGTTTGTATTGTTCCATGCAAAGGAATAGGGTGGTGTGCTACCTTGAACGAAAAGGTTTATTTTTCCGTTTTTTGAGCCAAAGCAAGATGGATTGACTTTTTCGATTATTCCAATATCAAAAGTGGTGGTAGCCTTTAATTCTATTTCGGGTGAATTGTATATACATCCAGTGGAATCGACAATAGTAACATTATATAGCCCTGCCTTAAGATTTTTTAAATTGCTTGTTGTATCTCCGGTGTTCCATGTGTATTTGTATGGAGAAGTCCCTCCTGCAATATTGACAGATAAACTACCATCTTTTTTCCCGTTACAGCTCGGTAGTGTCTTTCCGGTTATATCAAAATCAAATATCTCTTTGAATTTTATCTCAAAAGTATCTGTTACAAAACCACAGCCTGTTTGATCTTCAATTGTACATTGATATTTGCCTGCGTTTAGCATTGTCAAAATGCTGTCAGTACTGCCATTGGACCACTCAAAATTAAAAGGTGGTACACCTCCTGATATTTCTAAGGCGATTTCTCCATCCTTACTTCCATTACAAGATTCCATGATAATAGTATCAACAGCTATACTAAACGGAGAATCTGTTTGGGTATCATCATCCATGCCATTGCAGTTTTCGTCGATAAAATTACAGAAGATTTCATCGGCACCCGGATGAATATCGGGATTAGTGTCATCACAATCTTCGTTGTTGGATACGTACCCGGCATTATTGAGATTACAGAAAAATACAGCAGTTGTGTCTTTGCCATAACCGTCACCGTCTCTATCCGGATAATACAAATAAGAATCTTTATCAGCTATTACAGAATTATAAAATATAATGTCGTCTATTGCGATATCTCCGTAGCTGCCGCCATTAATCGATTTGGCTACAAACCTAAAATTGCAGGTTTTATTTTCATATTTATCCAATGTTATTTCCTGTTTTACCCATTTATTTGAAACCTGTCCTACTTTAGAGAATAGGGTTTCCCATGATTGCCCATTGTCAAGGCTTGCTTCAAAGCTTAGAGAACCGATATCCACTCCATACATATGATATGAAAATTCCATGCTACAAGCATCAAAAGCAGGTTCGACATAAACGCATTCCGACTGTAATATAGCAGCGCCTTGCTTGTCGCAATCGCTTGAAGAACTCTCGAAATATACATATTTACCGTTACCATAAAGATCTCCTTGAGGTCCTGTGTTTTTTGTAGTCGTTTCAGCGCTATTGATCAACCAGTTTTGCTCTCCTGCGTTGTACCAAATACCTTTGTCAATACAGTCTTCGCAAGCAGAAGCACAATCTTCGAATGAATCAAATCCCTCGCGAAGTTGAGTTATGCCACAAAGAAATGATAGCGAATCAGTACAGGAGAAAGCAGAAATGCTGTTCTCGCATTTGGATTGTAAAGAAAGGAGAATTGTATCATTGCTGTTTAAACCGGATAGGATAAAAAATCCATTATTTTCACTTTTAAGCATATTCTCCGTGCCATTGGTATTGAGTTTGAAAAAAACAGAATCGATATTGTCATTTTGTTCCCAATTTACCAATACCGCATTGTCATTTTGTGGAATGATACTGATATTTTGCGGAATTGGGCAAAGAAGAGGCTCAAAATCTATTTCGACATATTCTAAAAATCCCGAATTGTAAGTTGATTTATCTATGATTTTAAGTTCCCAATTTCCGGCAGGAGAAAGGCTGTCATACAGTGCTTGTAAAGGTTCGTCCGGTCTGAAATTACCAATAAATGATACTGTTTCTCTTGTTAGCTTTTGACACGCTTCATCCGAAAAGATTATCGGTTCAGAGCAGTCTTCAATATTTGTGTTTCCGTATCCATTATTTTCATCTTTTGCTTTATGAGAGGATGATAGTGTTATGTGTTTGTCGTTAGGCGACCATAATTCTATAGTTAAATCATTTGTCCATGAGTGGTCAACGATTAATTTGATATTTTGAATAAACACATTGATACCTAATTTTCCGTTTGGGAATTCTTCGTTTTTTATAAAAAAGGAAGTTTCTCCGGGATGGGTTTTATCATTATTATTAGTGGCGTCATTTAGTTTTAGATGGATTTTACAGTTTGAAGGGTTTTCCAAATGAGTTGTAAAATAATATTCAGAAGGAGTCCAATTGCTTTCGGTATCGTCGCTACACAAAGTTTTTAATTTAAAGAAATATTTTGTACCTGAATTCAAATTATTTATTTGATATTCTTTTTCACTTACCAGATCTGATGTGTTTGTTTCATTATAATCTTCTCCGTCTTTTCTCCATTTTAGTTTCCATGCTACTCCATTTGCTTTGCTTTTCCAAACAATCGTTGCGAAATCAGTACCTGTATTAATAACTCTGACATTGCTTGGAGCTTTGCAACTTGCAACTTTAAAAAAATCAGGTAAATCAGATGCCATTCCGTTAAAAGTGAGGTAAAACAGGGAGATTAATATATATATGTGTTTTTGGAACATTAATTTAAATTTAGATATTATAAGACGAATTTATACAATTTTACATTATTGATATAATATTGATGCATTATTTTTGCAAATCGATTCAAATTATTGTATTTATTTAAAAACCTCCTCTTAAAAAATCGCAAAAATATCGTTTTTTAGCATTTAATCAATTGCAAATAGTTTGAGCTCGTAATAGAAATACAAGTGAATAATTCAGCTTAAATGTGACGCGCACAAACTCATTTACTTAGAATAATAAAATATTTTACAGGTATCATATAATTATTGTAGATTTTATTAGTTAATATATTTGGATAAGTCGAATAAACTTAATATATTTATATTATTGTTTGATATATAGTGTCTGGTCGAAAAGACATCAAATTTGAAATTGAATCTTTTGTTATCTTTTGGTCTTTTTATAAGTGGTTGATACTAAGGTGTAAATTCATTGAAAAAGTCAAAATCTAAATAAAAATCATCAAAGTTTCAAAAATTGCCTGTTTTCAATCATCACTATATAAAAGATAAGTGTATATTTGCTTTCGTATTGTAAAAAAATATAATGTTCCTTAATATGATTAATTTAAAAATTACTCTAGTATCTATTTTTGCTTTTCTTGCATTTGCGGGATTTGCACAAAAAAAATATGACCTCAACCATTATGAGGGCTTACCTGCTTCAATTGAAATTAGAGACATTGGGCTTAATAATGGCTTAAGTGCATACATTGCTACTGATAAGGGGTTGTTCTTTATATCCTCCGTCAGTGTTGAAGCAAGAAATATTGTTCCTAAGAAAAACATTAATGCTATATCTGATTTTGAGGGAAATAGTTTTTATATCGGAGGGGGAAATCAATTTGCTTCTTCTGAAAATCTTGGTAAATTCATTTCGTTTGGTAATAAAAGTGTGAAAGTAAATTGTCTCCGGAATTATAAAAACGAATTGTGGATTGGTACTAATGACGGGATATATGTTGTAAATAAAAGAAGGGGGAATGTTATTAATCACTATATACCAGGCAATTCAAAATTGAAATCAAAAGATATTAATTTTATTTACAAAGATCGTAAAAACACCCTTTGGATAGGAACAAAGAATGGTGTCGTAATTGTAAAAGGAGATAAATGGAATATCGAGGAGAAAAGTCATTCAATGGAAGCTATTTTTGAGAATTCTGAAGGTCTCTGGTTATTGAGTAATAAAGAACTGTGGAATATTGATAATTTTGGAAAGCTTGATAGGTGGTATAGGATAAATCTCAAGAAAGATTTGAAGAGGGGAATTGTTAATGATTTGGTTTTGGATAGCAAAGGTAGGTTGATTATTGCTTCCGATATTCTTGTTAGGTTTGATCCGGTGACTGACAAAATAGAAAAGTACGGCCAAGACTTGGGCTTAGTAGCAAAGAATTGTACGGCAATTGCAATTGACCGTGAGGATAGAGTTTGGATTGGTACAAAAAGTAATGGCTTATTTACTGTTGGATTTAAAGATCATTTTAAGAGAACAGCTAAGGGAGCACCAATAGAGTTTGTGATGATAAGCAAATCTCCAAGCTGTACACAAGGAGATGATGGAAGTATCAAGATAATTGTGAAAGGCGGAAAAAAACCGTATAATATCAAATGGTCAACAGGAGATGAGGGGGTTAAAAAAATTGAAAACCTTACGGCCGGTAACTATTCTGTGACTATTACTGATGCTAAAGATAGTACCATGACCAAAGATATCGTACTGGTTGATCCCGATCCTTTGA
The DNA here is from genome assembly GCA_027008645.1 of Saprospiraceae bacterium. GTDB lineage: Bacteria > Bacteroidota > Bacteroidia > Chitinophagales > Saprospiraceae > JADJGA01. Next base: position 7,659 of record JALVEE010000007.1, on the reverse strand, counting down.
AAATCAGTGTTGAAAGTATAGCAAAGAATTTGACAGGTGTAGGAAGTGTCGTGGCATTTAATATAGAAGGAGGGAGTCCGGGATATCTATTGGACATAGATGGATATACTTATGATAATCCGGCAAAAGACGTTAGTCCCGGAAAACATACTGCAAAGGTAATAGACGTTTTTGGTTGTGATGCTTTTGTTGACTTTAAGGTGGAAGGCGAGAAAATAATGAAAAATCTTGATGCTGATAATATAAAAGTTGGTCAAGTAGTTAGGATAAATAACTTGTATTTTCAAGCTGATTCTACTGATATTACGCCAAAATCAAAACCGGTTTTGGATGAAATCTTTCTGTTTTTGCAAGAGAATGCTGGTATTGTTGTTGAAATAGGTGGTCATACCAATAATATTCCCTCTGACGAGTATTGTGACCGCTTGTCAACAGAAAGAGCTAAGCACGTAGCAGAGTATTTGATAAAAAGAGGAATTGACAAAAACAGAATCAGCTTCAAAGGTTATGGTAAACGCAAACCGGTTGCTTCTAACTCAACAGCTGCCGGAAGGAAGAAAAATCAAAGGGTAGAGATGAAAATTCTCAGCATAAAGTGATATAAGGGTTTTATTTCTATTTTTTAAAGGTAGTAAAATGAGAAAATTGGTATTGCTGGTTTTGGTTTTAAGTATTAAGGGAATGGTGTGCGCACAAATAGAAGAACAGGATTCACTTTATTCGGATTCTCTCGATTATTATTATTATGAAGAAGAATATGAGCAAGAAGAGGAAGAAGAATATGAACCTACGGGATATTTGGGGGAGATAAACTTATTGTATGGACGACCGGTAGCACAGATGAAACGAAAATTCGATAAAGCGATTTTGGGATTTGATATTGATATTTACAAGCAATGGAAAAAAACAAGTCCCTTGTATGTTGGTGGAGGATTTTTTATGGCCGGATATGACTCTGAATCTATCGGTTATTTTGATTACAGTGAGGAAGATGGTAAAGAGTATGAGTTTTCGGAAGATTTCAAGGGGAAAATGTTTGGCATTAATATTGGGACAAAGTATTTCTCCCCAAAAAGTTTTTGGGTCTTTGAACCATATGTTCAAATGGATTTTGAATATAGGCGGGCTTATGCTTCTATTCAAGAAATAAATACAGATTTGGGTGAGAGTGTAAATACTGAGTATGAAGGAGGAAATTCAAGTTTTGGTTATAATGTTGGTTTTGGATCTATCGTGGCATTGAAATCAGATAGGTATTTTTTGAATTTGAAACTGATGTATAGCTCAGGAGGAGGATTGTTTTTATACAAAAGAAATGGAACTACTTCCGCAAATTTTGTTATTGATTATTTTGATAAAAAGTATATTCCATTTGGGATTATGTCATTCAAAATAGGGATAGTGTTTTTATAAAATAAATAAATATATGATAGATAATTTTGACGAAGAATTATTTGAAGAGAATTTTTCTATTGTTATCGATTCTAAACAGAATCCTCTCAGGCTTGATAAATTTCTATTAGGAAGGCTTTTTAATACGACACGAAGCAAAATTCAAAATGCAATTCAAAAAGGAGTTATTCTGATAAACAACAAACAGGTAAAATCAAATTATAAAGTCAAACCCGGAGATGTGGTGACAGGTACAATTCCCAAAAAAAGAGAGCCCGGTTCTGTTGTAAAAGCAGAAGAGCTACCCCTCGATATCGTATATGAAGACGAGGATGTGCTAATAATTAATAAAAAAGCCGGCATGGTCGTGCATCCGGGAATTTCAAACTATTCAGGAACTCTGGTGAATGCTCTGAAGTTTTATTTTGAGAATAAAAATCTTCCTGTAATGGAAGGGAATGATGTGGATAGACCGGGTATTGTGCACAGAATCGATAAGTTTACTACGGGGCTATTATTGATAGCAAAAAATGAGAAAGCGATGACTTTCTTAGCTAAACAGTTTTTTGATCATAGTATAGAAAGAGAATATTTGGCCTTAGTTTGGGGGAATTTTGATACCGTTAAAGGCGTCATTGATAAAAATATAGGAAGAAGTTTGAAAAATAGAAAAGTGATGGCAACTTTTGAGGAGGAAGATATCGGAAAAAGAGCTGTTACACATTATGAAGTACTGGAGGATCTTTATTATGTAAGTTTGGTAAAATGTAAACTGGAAACCGGTAGAACACATCAGATAAGGGTACATATGAAATATATCGGACATCCTGTATTTAATGATGAGATTTATGGTGGAGACAAAATAGTCAAGGGTACGGTATTTACCAAATACAAACAGTTTGTCCAGAATTGTTTTGGATTGATTCCTGGATTTGCTCTGCATGCGCATACCCTGGGTTTTATACATCCGACTACAAAAGAAAAAATGATTTTTAAAGCAGATTTGCCTGATGAATTCTCCGAAGTTTTGGATAAATGGAGAAAATATGTCAGTGTGCGTAAAGATTCGATTTAGAAAGCAGGAACAAAATTCAAAAGTCCCGTTAGGGACTAAATATTGGTAGCAGAAAGAGATATCAATAAAGTCCCGTTAGGGACTAAATATGGGTGCCAATGAATAACGAAGAAATTTTAAATAGAATACAATATTCCAATGGTGTGTCGATTGACACAAGAACATTAGAAAAAGGAAATATCTTTTTTGCATTGAAAGGTGATAATTTTGATGGAAATAAGTTTGTGGATGATGCTTTAGAAAAAGGGGCAGACCTGATTATTTGCTCTGACAAAAAATATATTGATAAGAAAAATGTGCTTGTTGTCGAAGATACAATGAAGTCGCTGCAAAAATTAGCAAACTTGTACAGACAAAGGTTCAAAATACCCCTTATCGCAATTACCGGAACAAATGGTAAAACAACAACAAAAGAATTATTGTGTACTATTTTATCGGGGAAATACAATGTTTTATGTACAAAAGGCAATCTTAATAATCATATCGGTGTGCCATTGACCCTATTTGGACTTAAAGCTAAACATCAAATAGCAGTTATTGAAATGGGAGCAAGTTTTCCCGGAGAGATAGACTTTTTATGCAATATTGCCGAACCCAATCACGGTACAATTACAAGTATAGGTACAGCTCATATTTCAGGATTCGGTAGTTTTGAGAATATCATCAAAACCAAAATGGAGCTATTTGATTATTTAAAGAAAAACGGAGGGATGTTTTTTTATAATAAAGTCATAAAGGAATTAAGTGAAATTATTGATAAAGATGAATGTTCGTTGGATTTCGATGCTTCCGGGTTAAATGGAAAGACTATTGAGTCAATTGAACTGAAAAAGACTTATCCTTTTATTACTATCAGTTTGGATTTGTCAAATAAAAGCAAGATAAATGTTGAAACAAAATTATACGGCAAATACAATTTTAATAATATTGTGACATCTGTTAGAATTGCTGAATATTTTGGGGTTAATCCTGATATCATCAAGGAAAAGTTAGATGAATATTTGCCAAAAAACAACAGATCGCAAATATTGGATTGGAACTCAAATAAAGTAATCTTGGATGCTTATAATGCAAATCCCACTTCTATGCTGGAGGCATTAAAATCTTTTGTGGAAATTGATACAAGAAGAGAAAAAATATTGGTTCTTGGAGATATGCTTGAATTGGGAGATGTGAGTATGGAAGAGCATAGAAAGATTATTGATTTTGTGATAAAAGAGAATATTTTCAATAAAATATTTTTGATCGGTAGTGAATTTATCAATGCATATAGAGAATATGGTCATAAAAACAGAATAATTTGTCTGTTTGAAAATTCTAAAGATGCGAAAGAACAAATGCTTTCTTTGAATTTAAAGAAAGTTCTGATATTGGCGAAAGGATCAAGGGGAATCAGAATAGAATCGATTTTCCTTTGATAGATTACCTTACGAGCTTAATTCATTAAAGATTCTAGTGGATAATTCATTTCTTGTTGCTTTCAGATAATCATCTTCGCTACAAGGAATAAAATATGAATTTGAACTATCACTGCCGGGGATTTTTACCCACCACCTGCTTGTTTTTGAGCTCTGCACAAACTCCAAGGAAATATTATATTCATTTAATTCAACCACGAACTTTGATACAGAACTATGAGAAAAAGTATCATCTCCGGTTTTTTGATCCAAACCGTCAATATAATACCAAATCAATTGACTTACAAGCATCGCGCCTTGACTGTGAAAATCAAATTTTGGGTCGTACCCGATTATATCTATTAGATTGACTTTTGTATTGAGCCCCACGTATTTCATTATTTGGCAAGCTTCTTCAGAAGTTAATCCACTGGGAGAAGTGTTTTTTATACCTGGAATCTCTGAATACCTGATACTGTCCAAATTAAACATCATCATATCAATATCTCTCAAAACAGGCTCGATTTCCTTGTAATCTTTTCGGTATTCTCCCAGTCTCATTGAGTTATTGAGCAATTTGGAATTCAGCTTTTGAGAATTAAACAAATGTGTCTGGTAAGCTATTAATTTTGCTTTGTTTATATTTTTTGATTTGGTAAGAATATTGTTAATATTTTTATCAAAAAGTATATCCCCTGCTTTTTCGACAAAGGCTATATTAAACAAATTGTGTTCAAATGATTTAATTTGGGACTCAAATTGAATAGTATCGGAGCCGATAAGCAATACATTAATTTTGTTTAAAATCAATTCTTTCAAAATCGGAATTATAAATTCAGTACCGGTATTTCGCACATTACCAAGATCCGTGATAAAAATATCCTCAAAGGGGAAAGTAGTCTTATAAAACTCCCTCCTTATTGAGTCAGCCTTAGTCTCATCTATACCGATTATAGCAATAGTCTTTTTCTTGCTGTCAAATCTATCCGGCGCTTTATAAATCCTGTTTGCCATGGATTGTTTGTCTTCAAAATCCTCAAAAAATACCTCGGAGTCTTTAAACCAATTTTTCATCATCCTTGTTAAATTTATGTTTAATATGTAAAATAAGCACAAAAATAGTAATTTAATATTAATATGTCTATACATTATGTTTTTTTTTAATATTTATTATTGTGATTTTATATAAAATATGTAATTAAAATAAAATATATGTTTTTTACTCAAAATAAATTAAAAATAATATGGGGGATATAGGTATTTCAACTGTCTTACATTTGCTTAGTGCTGTGTAATATTGATTTTTTTTTTGTTGAAAATTACACATTAAAATTAAAAATATTTATAAAAGGGCAGGTAGTTACAAATTATATATTAAAAAAAATGTTAATATTTTTGGTTTTTATTTTTTTTATAGTAGCTTTGCACTTGAAATAACAAATTTAACGAAATAATTCGAAAAAATTGATGTCTTATGAAACTGAAATTTTATTTTTTAATTTTATCATTTTTGCTCATAGGGGGACTTATGGCTCAGAATGATACTGAAGAAACCATTGTAGAGGAAGTCAATGAGGTGGATACGGTTTCTACAATAGATGAATCGTCTTTATTGATAAAAGATGATATGACCATTGATCCGGAACAAAATAAGAAATGGCGAAAAGGTCTTTATAAATATCCTGCCAAGCCTAAGCACGCATGGGAATTGGGAATCCATGGAGGGCATTATTTTTTGGACGGAGATGTTGATAATATTAAGCCTTTGTCTGGATTTGGAATCGGACTACATCTTAGAAGAGCAGTGCATTATGCATTTTCTATAAGATTTGATTTGTTTTATGGTCAAACTTATGGTACTGATCCTCAACCAACATTAGCCGCATTGACACCTGAAAGTTCTTATGGAGGGATGTTTAAGGATTATGTAAATGCCGGTATGGAGTATTACTTTAGCTATAAACTTGAGGTAATAGAGGCTTCTATTCAAGGGGTTTTGAATATAGGAAATATCTTGTTCCATAAGGAGAGGAATAAATGGAATTGGATCGGGTTTGCAGGTGTAGGAGTTAATTCCAATCAAACCATGCTTGATATGTATGACGCCAACGGCAATATATATGACACTAAACCTGTTTCCGCAATTCAGAATGAAGGAGAAAAAAGAAAAGCAAGAAGGGACAGACTTAATAAAATAAAGGAGATATATGACGGAAAGTATGAAACTCCTGCATATCGTAAAAAAGCTATATTTAGAGTATTTGATAAATATCACATTCATGCGTCCTTTATAGCAGGAATGGGACTTTATAGAAAAATCAATAAAAGGGTTAATTTTGGTATAGAGCATCAGATTGTAGCAAATGACAATGATTATCTCGATGGTTATAAGTATAGAACCGAATATGACCAATCCAATCAGCCGGATATGTTGCACTACACAAATCTCAGATTGGCAATTAATCTTGGTAACTTTAAGAAAAGAACAGAACCTTTGTACTGGTTGAATCCATTGGATTTTGCATATAGTGATATTGCAAGCCTCAAGCAACGTCCTGTTTTTGATTTGACAGATAGCGATGGTGATGGAGTTATAGATATGATGGATATGGAACAAGAGAGCCCTGTAGGATGTCCTGTTGATACAAGAGGTGTTACTCTTGATAGTGATGGAGACGGTCTTACTGATTGTAAAGATAAAGAGCCATACTCACCTCCGGGATATGAGGTTGATGAGGTAGGTGTTGCACAAATACCAAAAGAGGAAAATTGTTGTGTTACTAAGGATGAGGTTAAAAAGATGTTTGAAGAAAGTTTCTCAAGAGGTGGAGCGGTTAATCCTACTACTTCAAAACTTATCGGTGGTGGCGCTGTTGTTGCAGGAGGAGGAATGTCAGATTGGTTTTTACCTATGATTCATTTTGATTTGGATAAATATCATTTGAAACCTCAATATTACGGACAGCTTAAACACGTTGCAGAAGTAATGGAAAAGTATCCTAATATGTGTGTTACAGCTTATGGTGCAACTGATGTAAGAAATTCTAATGCATATAATGAAATGCTTTCTTATAATAGAGCTAAGCAATCAATTGATTTCTTGGTTAATAATTATGGCATAGATAGAAGCAGATTTAACTTGATGTATGGTGGTGAAGAGAAGCCTTTGGTGCCTAATCTTCCGGATTCTCACAATATTTCAAAAGAAACCGAGATGGGACATTATATGAACAGAAGAGTTGAATTTAGAACTTGTAAAGATTCTGATTATGATATGCCAAGACCTACAGGTGTGATCGAAGCCGGACAGAATACTCCGGGATCTTCTAGACCCGGATCAAAATACAGTGGAAATAAAAATTCAGGGTTTTAAATTTTTTTTAATAATGAAAAAAAAGGTTGTCTTGGTTTAAGGCAACCTTTTTTTATTGCTAAAAATCAAGCCCTAAAGAAAAATATAATATTGGATCTTTTACTGTTCTTGTTTCTATTCCCCATGCATAATCAAGTTTTATAAAATAACCAAAAAGAGTACTTCTAAGACCAAATCCATATCCCGCAATTAGTGGATCAGAATAATAACGCAATTTTAGTTTAATTGTAGGGGGAACTTCGATATATTTTATATTTGTTGAATTGTCTGTGGAGAAAGGTGATATTCCATTCCAACTAAGTCCTGTGTCAAAAAAACAAGTGATTTGGAAATCTCTAAAAAATGCTTTCCCGGGATTGAATAAATATTTCAAAACCGGAACTCTCAGTTCGCTGCTAAAAAGAGCAAATGAACTTCCACTT
>JALVEE010000006.1 GCA_027008645.1 Saprospiraceae bacterium | reverse complement strand
AAAAAACAACTGCAATTGATTATCAATTATTTATGTTTTAGAAAGTCCGAAAAATAGCTGAATTTTTGTGTTTTTTTTGTAAATAATGCCAAGTTGGGTTAAAAATGAATATGGCGAAAAAGTTATACCAAAATATACTAAATACGATTTTGATAAATATATGAGAGGTAGAGCACATGAGTCCAAGAAGGAAGAACCGCTGTATAAGGTGGAAGGGCAGGGATATGTGAGATATAACAAAGGGGGAGTTACATTATTCGCAATTCAAGAGTTGATTGGGGAGGATAGTATGAATCTTGCATTTAAGGATTTTATTAATGAATATGCATATAAAGAGCCGCCTTATCCAACAACATTGGATTTTATTAAACTATTAGAGCCAAGAGTGCCTGATAGTATGAAGTATATAATTGAGGATTATCTAAGGCAAATTACATTTTATGACTCAAGAGTGAAAGATATTAGTTTGGATAGTACTGCAGGTAATTATAAAGTAAATGCAGATTTATATGTCAAGAAAACTTGGGCAGATTCTATCGGTAATGAAACAGAGCAAAAGCTAAATGATTTGGTTTTTGTAGGTCTATATACTAAGCATAATGATAAAGATAGCCTTATTGATTACAGAAGCTTTAGAATTGACAAAGAAAATACAAATTTGCACTACAGTGTAAAAACAAAGCCTTATAAATTAGTAATCGATCCTTATCATTTGCTGATGGATAAAGTGCTAAAAGATAATGAGAAAAAGTTTTAACAGGAGGGAAAGTGCGAACCAAGGGAATCAGTGGAGGAGTAGTGTGCTTAAAGGAGTAAGCGAGGTCAGAGGTACTCGCTTATCAGGGTCAGAGACACTCGCTTATCAGGGGGTAGGACAGTACGAGGATTGCGATGGTGAGAGGGGTGTGATGGTGTGAAAACTGTGATGAGGTGGTATGAGCGATAGGTGTGATTGGTGAGGCGGGTGCGTAATTGAAATAGTTGGATAGAACTCGCGATGCTAAAAAATGGAAAATAAACAATTGACTTTACAACTGAAAGATTCGAGAATATAAATATTGAAAAGCTATTTTTTCGCAATAAATAAACTGAATTGAATGTTATATTTTTATGGGAAATAGATTGCTAAAAGATTTGCCGGTACTTATAGAGAAAGGAATTATCACTGATGATGTGGCGGACGATATCCGGGAGTTTTATTCCAAAGGTAGTATTGACGCAAAAGGTAAGCTCCAACTGATTTTAGCTGTTCTTGGTGCACTATTGGTCGGAATGGGGATACTGTTGATTCTCGCTCATAATTGGGACTCTCTGTCAAAAAGCGTAAAATCCATTTTTGCTTTTATTCCATTGATCGCTTCGCACTTACTGATATTGTATGTGCTAATGAGAAAATCCAATGAAAAAATGTGGACAGAAGCAGTTGCTGTCTTTAATTATACGGCTATAGCAATTAGTATATCACTTATCAGTCAAATATATCATATAAACGGTAGTTTTGACGATTTTATGCTATTGTGGATGCTTTTGGCTTTACCTATCGTGTATTTGTTAAACTCTTCGATGCTTTCACTGCTATATATTGGAGGGATTACGGTTTTTGTTGCAAATACTTCAAGGATTAATATATACTCTTTACCCAAATCATTGTTATTTATTCCACTATTGATTTTAATATTGCCTTACTACTACAGTTTACTTAAAAAATCCAAGTTTTCTAATTTCACATATTTCCACAATTGGTTTATTCCATTGTCCGTAGCTTTTTCTTTTCCTTTTATTGTTCAAGGGCATTCTGAATTGATAGTTTTGCTATTGTTTAGCTTGTTTGCTATTATATATTTTATCGGAAAAATGCAGATATTGCAATATGAAAACCTATTGAAAAATGCTTATACTATCATTGGAGTTATTGGTACAATAATACTGATGTATATTGTCAGTTTTGAGGATTTTTGGACAGGATTGTACAGGGAAAATAATCTTTTGTCCTATGGCTTTAGTACCTATTTCGTGGGATTGGTTTTTGTTATTGCGTCAATAATGTTGATTCGGCGGATTATCTATCATAAAGCTGTTTTTGATCCAATCGAATGGGTGTTTTTAGCTTTTGCTATATTTTATATCATTGTCACATATGTCGATATTAATTTTTCATTACCCCTTGTATTTTTTAATCTTTTTATTTTATTTACCGGGGTGATATATATATTGAAAGGTGAAAAACACAATGATTTGATCGCTTTTAATCTCGGGTTGCTGACAATATCAATACTGATAATTGTTAGATTTTTTGATTATGATATTAGTTTTTTAGTTAGAGGGCTTATTTTTATAATACTGGGAATTGCTTTTTTTATTGCAAATTTCCTATTGATTAGAAAAAGAAAAAAGATAAAATCATGATAGCAGAAAGTAAAAAGAAGTATTATCTAACTGCTTTCCTATTGGTTGCTTTTGCTCAATTGTGGTTTCCTGCTTCAATGATAGTAAAATACAGGAGGATACTACAATATGGTGATATAGCTAAGATGAAATTAGCGCTTAGAGATCCGGTCAGTCCTTTCAAAGGGAAATATCTTCGATTGAATTTTAAAGAAAACAACTTTAAGGTCAAGGATGAATGGCAAAGGAATGAAAAAGTATTTGTGAATTATCATCTCGATGCTGAAGGATATCTCAAGGTAGATAGTTTGACCAAAGAGAATATTAATGGAGAGAATACAATAAAAGCCAAAGTGGAATATTATAATAAATTCTCTAATAGAGTAGTAATAAAATACCCATTTAATAAATACTTTTTAGAAGAATCCAAAGCCCTACCAACCGAACAAAAAATACGGACGTATTTGCTTAGTCATAAAGATACGGATGCATATGCCGAGATTTCTATTCTTGGTGAGGATGCAACAATTAGAGATATTAAATTGGATAGTATTTTCTGATTATTTGGTTTCAGGTTAATATGTTTCGGGTTTCAGGTTCTAAGTTTGAGGTTTCAGGTTCAAGGTTTCAGGTTCAAGGTTCAAGGTTTAGAAGTTTTAGCTTGAAGCGAAGCTGAAGCTGGAGCGAAGCGGAAGTCCCGATTAGCGAAGCGTACCGCGGGATGCCGAGTTGCCTGTTTTTTTGTTCCGTGTTCGGTGTTTAGTGCTTGTTGGATACTCAGTAAAATTGGGGAATTTAGGACTCGAAAGCACGACTGTAAGGAGTGATTTTGAAGCCGGCTATGAACTGTGATGGAGAGATTGTGCGAATAGGAGAATGGGCGAATGGGCGAATGGGAGACGGAGAGACGGAGAGATGAAGAGATGAAGAGACGGAGTGACGGAGAGACTGAGTAGGGGTTTTAAAGTTTCAGATTGAAAGTTTGTTAGCTTGTTGGGAGAAAATAAGCGAGGTCAGATACACTCGCTTATCATGGTTGTTATCGATAATTTTTCATTAAATTTTACGGGTGCATTTCATTTTTTCGCATTTAGGGATGATTCTCCTTTAGGAGTTAGAGGCAAAGAATGTGAAAATCGAGAAAATGAAATACATTAAATTTTAGCATTATAATATTCATTTGGGTATTATACCAATTTAGTCCACAATATTCAGATTTTTCCCATCCTTGATAATAAGCTTAGAGTTATTGTGTAAGAATAATTTCTTTACAATAGCATTTGCATTGACTTCGGGATGATAAATGTAAAATATCTTCGATGGTATAGTCACGGCATCTGTTGATTGCGGTACAAGATTATTGGACCAATTGCCTGAAGTATGCCAATCATTGCTGATTTTTCCATTCCAGTAAATACCATATTCATATGCTCCTTTATCAATTTTGGCTAATAATGGTCTGGGAACACTATCCCTGTCAACAGTTAATCCTTGATTTTGCCCTGATTCTATAGCCGGTGATGAGTTTGTCAAATGCAAGTCAGGAGGAAATGTTGAAATATCTACAAAATCAGGATTGTCAAAGATTGTATTTGCATCTTGTCCTGTTCCTGTTTTCCAAGCGCCAAAACCGGTATATGACGTGGTTTGCCATTCAAATTCAACATTGGCATTACCTGCTGAATGGTAATAAATATTGCTGTCTAATGTAATACTAACAGGAGCAACATCCGAATTTTGAATTATTACCAGATTGTCAGAATTAGTGCTGAAAATGATATTATTTTTGATATTGCAATTTTCTGCATACGATATATTTATTTCAGGGTCATAGCTATCCGGTCCGGTCAATGTATCATTATCAAACAAAGTATTGTTACATATATTCACATCTGTCACTTTACCCGAGCCACCGGGATAATCATATCCTCCAACTGCAATTCCCGATTTTGAATTGCGATAAACAACATTGTTAAATACTTCTATATTTGAAGCGCTTTTGCCATGGTGTTCGCAACCTATTTCAATTCCCCAAATATTGCGATAGCAAGTATTTCGCTCAATTTTTGTGTGTTTTGCTCCGTCAATATATATCCCTGCATTTGCAGCGTATGGAGAGTTGCACTTATAAGTGATATTCTCTTTGCAAATACCGTTTCTTGCTTGATCCAAAGCAGGGGTTGAGCAGGTTTCTTCATGACCTATCATTACGATTCCGATGTTTGTGAGATCGTGAACTTTATTTCTGATTATCGTAAAAGTATCGACATTTCCATTAATTGCTAGTCCTTCACTATACCCAAGGCGACAGTCGTATATTTCATTGTTGTCGATTGTTATATTTTTCATAGATGTTGTAGAATCTCCATACACTATCAATGCCTGTGCATTTTTTGTGTCATCTACTGGTTCATTAGGATTACTTGAAAAATGTATATCGTGAATTTTGCAATTTTTTATAGTGATATCCTCAGATTTTCCTGTAATGAGAATACCTTGGGCATCATTGTGAATATTATTCCGAAGTTCAAATCCGTCAAAAGTGACGCCTTTCTTATTTGAGATTTCCAATATTGCACCTGATGTAATATTGCTTCCATCAATTATCACAGCTTGACCGATATAATTGTGAACATAGATACTATCAACACCAACATCTATTTGTTCCTGATAAGTTCCTTGTAATACATTGATAGTACTCCCTTTTGTAGCATTGTTACAGGCATAGTCAATATCTCGCCATGGTTGTTGCAGAGTACCGGGATTACTATTATCTCCATTTGTTGAGACAAAATATTCTTCTGCCAAAGGAGAATTCTTGCTCGTGACAAACTGCGAAAGAAGTTTGATATATGCACTTTGATATCTGTCTTGATTTTCGGTAATTTCCCAAGAGTTGTCATCTACTGTATTCCAATTTTTATATGCTTTTTGATCCGGCTGATTTTCAGGTGGCTCAATTGTACCCGCACCCGGTGATATATATTGAGGATTTGCTCCACCGGTCAGAAATCCGGGTGCACCACCGATAAGGCAAGTATCGGTATTGTCATAACCCGTGCCGTCGGCAAACCATTCGTGATAAAACTCAGGAACGGAATTTTCACCTCCGATTGAAGATAAATTTGATAAATACAGTTGTCTTAAAGGATTTGTGCCGTGAAAATAATGAATATACCCTAGAGCCGCATCCTTATGTTTTGATGTATTGGCGACATCAATGCCATATTCCCAAAGGTTGGAAAAATGAGAACCACCGTATCCTTTTGTAGCATTACTTCCCCAGGTGTAATCTTCGAGATATGCTCTATAAGCATCGGTACTGTCATTGTAGTTATTGATAGGAGAGTAAGTATTGTCGATACTAGTCATAGAATTATAATATGTGTTTTTGATACTATCCATTACTATTTGAGTAGAAAGAGGTGAAATACTGTAATACAATAGAGCAGCATTTATTTCCGGATCTTTATCCCAATTGGATATATATTCCCATTGAAACAAATGCGTGTTTCTATAATGAGCATCAAAATAATCTCTGTAAATAGTATCTCCTGTTAATACCAGTAGATAAGCAGATGCAGCAGTGATATTTGATTCTTTTGTATATAGGCTGTCTTCGACGGCAGGAGTTAAAAAGCCTGTATTGTCAAAAGTGTCAGCGATTGTACTTTGGTGAGTGTCAATCCAATTCCACGCATTTATCGCGGCATCTTTAAGCGTATCTCCAAATGCTTGAAATCTATTGTCAGGAAGAGACTTGAATACGATTGCCGCATGAGCGAAAACTCCACAAGCATTTATTGTAGCTGAATGAGATGTTGCACTATATCGCCTTACAAGTTTTTCATTGCTTGGAGGAGATGCATCATCACCCCACTGTGTGACAGATAATTTATGAATTACTGCTCCATTACTTTCCTGCATTTTCAAAAGCCATTCCAAACCCCATTTTATTTCATCCAAAAGATCAGGAATACCATTTCCCGACTCCGGGATTTGCATATCATCTCCCCATATTTTTGGATTCTCTTCATAAGCTGAAAGCAAATCGTGGAAAGCTACATCTATGTAATTGACATATTTGTTGTAATCTCCTGCATCATGCCAACCACCGGATAAGTCTTTTGAAGTCGAAGGGACAGGATTAGTAACCAGCCTGCAATCCAGATCTTGTTCGGTTCCCAGATGGCAAGCTTTGTCTGTCCATCTTGAGTCAGCAAATGGTATTTTCTTAGCGATACCACATCGTTGATAATAAAAAGTCCTAAATGCTTCCTTTAAAATGTCTTCATAGACGTTTTCATTTATCGTAAATGAGTATGAACCTGTATCTTTTCCTGTTTCCGTGATGAAATACTCTCCCGGAGTATTAAAAGAACCAAAGTCCAACCACCATACTTTATCACCCGATTGGTCATGCTCGATACCGTTTTTCCAAGTCGTTGGTGTTATAGACAAAACAACAGAACTATCCGAAAGATTTTTAAGACTATAAGTTGCTCCCGGTGAATAAGAATTATTGGAGTCAAATCCGGTAATTGGGTTTCGCAAAATCGCAATCTTGCCATCATTTGGTCTATACCCTATATTGTCAACGGCTATATAATCCAAAGATACCGGTTTTTTCTTTTTAGGTAAAATATAGCACGCTCCCAATTCTTCTTTTGATGTATTGATTCCGGGAAAATATTTTTCCATTGACCAAACATCTCCAGTTTCTATATCTCCGATATACAGGTCGTATCCTCCTTTTCCACCAGGTCGAGTACTGGAGAATATGACAAGATTGTCTTTAATAAAAAAAGCATCGGAATAATCAAAAGTATCAACAAAATTGATTTTTGTGGCTTCATTATCCACGTCCAAATACAGTTGATCTATTTGCCTATTGGCATTTATCCATCGGGTATATATATATTTATTGTCGTTTATCGTTGATGGATAGTACTGTTGAATTGATGAAGAATCGTGTAAAGCTAAATCATTGGTGCCATCAGGTTTAATTGAGTAAATTGCCGATGATGCCCCGGCACCTTTAGCATAAAATATTTTATTATTGTTCGGTTGGTAAAATGGCATTGAGACTTCTTGGTTGCCCGGAGGTGTAATTGTATTCACAATGTTTCCGTCCAAATCCATTTCCTGAAATCTGTATTTAAAGTTTCCACCATCCCAATAACGTTCTTTGTAGATAATCTTTTTCCCATCAGGAGTGAATTTCGGGTCTTCATCTTTATTATTTCTTGAATGTGTAAGGTTGACCGGAGTGTTGCCTGAGTCAATATCATAAATAAAGATATCCCAATCTGTAGAGCCTTGATTCCAGCCCATAAAAGTTAGTTTATGACCATCTGGCGAAAAATGTGGATTAATTGTGTTTTCAATTCCAGCCCAAGAAGAACTTATATTTGTTAAGCTGTTGTTGTCAAAGTCATATATAAATAATTGTCCGTCTCCGGCAGCATATGAGCTGTAATTGTGAAATGCAATTTTCCCTGTCATAGATGGAGGAGGAGGTGGAGTTGTGTCATACATTGCAGTATATTTAAACCAAATATAGCCATCAATATTTATTTTGTTTTTCCATGCTCCTGTTTCATCATCAAATGCATTTTTTCCGTGTAGCCAGGTATCGTATGCTTGACTTTCGGGATGAGTATTGAGCCAATTCCCCATAAAACTATTTTCACCACTGAATATCGGCATTACGTGCGTGAAATCTACGGAATCTGTAAGAGCCGGAATACGTTGTTTCTTGTAATTATAGATAGAGTTGCCATTGTTATATACATCGGAACTACGATAATAATGTACCAATATACGGTCAACGCATTTAGCTAGTTTTGCACATTGCATATCTGTGGGATGTCCTATATAAATTTCGGAATTCAGCCAATCATATTCATCACACATTGAATCCAATTTGCATAATTCGGGTAAGATAAATGCAAAAGCCCCTGCTGTATCACATGTGAAGCCATTGTCGGTTAAATAATCATCGCAATAATAATTATCAATAGTATTTTGATTCCAAAATTCAAATTCCATATTGAATATATCAAACCTGGCATCGGGTTCATTGATGTTATCCAAATTATAATCTTGAAAAACTTCAAATGGAGCATATGTTTCACCGATTGCTCCAACTTTAGCTATACCATAATTATTTTTTGCTTTTACGATAAAATCATGTAGGGGTTTTGCTGTTGCAGGATTAGTAATGTCAAATATATGTTTGTGGATATAATGAATATTATAGCAAGCAAGGTAGTTATATCCATTGTCTTTGGCAAATTGCAAAAGTTTATTTTCTTTGTAATAGTCTCCAATTATATGTTTCAAATCATTGACATACAAAGCCTTTGTCTGGGTTTTCGCTAAATTAAAGCTAAATAATATCAATAATATGAATATAATATTTTGCTTGTTTGTCATTGTTAAGAATAGTTTGTGAAAAAATCAATATTTAAGCAAAAATTGTCTATAAATCAAAAATTGTTTGTTTTCTTGCTGTCTTAATCCATATATTGCAAAATTAATATATTTTTTTCATAATAGATTTATAAAACTCCTTGAATTCAAATTTTATTATCTTCAATGAAATTTTCTAAACAAATATATTTATCAATTAGCCAAAAAACATAAATGCTTTGAGTATATTTGTGGTTTTGGTTGTCTATTCTTCCAAATAGTATTAGATTTGTGGATTAGTATTGCAGATTTTAACATAAAATTGTAATTTGAATATTTTTCACGATAGATAGAGTGTTATGATTCAATATATATCAAAAGTAGATGGGAAATTAACTTTTCAGGATGAGTGGGAAGAAGGTGTTTGGATTAATATCTTCCCCCCACATGATCAAGAAGAGCTAAAGGAATTGTCTGAAAAATTCAATATTCCACTGGATTTTCTAACTGATTCTTTGGATATAGAAGAAAGAGCAAGGTATGAGTGGGAAGATGATATAAGGTTGATAGTTATCAATATACCGTTTAGAGAGGAGGACAAAGATGAAGATGTCGATCATTCTTTTTATCGAACTATCCCCTTAGGTTTGGTTTTAACTCCTACAAATGTCATTACTATTTCTTCCAAGGAGAATAATGTCATTAAAAAGTTTCTTGACGATAGAGTACGAAATTTCAATCCGGGACGGATGCCGCATTTTGTACTGAAGATTTTGGAGCAAACAGTATTGTGGTATATAGAATATTTGAAGAGGTTGAACCTGAAGAGGAATCTCCTTGAAAAGGAATTGTACAATTCAAGCAGGAATAGAGAATTGAAAGAATTGCTTAAAATTGAAAAGAGTTTGGTGTATTTCTTGAATTCTTTGAAGGCCGATGAATTGCTATTGATGAAAATGAAGAGAATGGATTTTCTCAAAATCAATGATGATGAATACCTTTTGGATTATTTTGAAGACACTATTATTGATTACAGCCAAGCTTTGGATATGGCCAATGTTCACACCAATATTTTGGGTGGTATTATGGATACATATTCTACAATCATATCAAATAACTTTAATATTTTTATTCGAAGATTGACTTATATCACTATTATTTTGGAAGTGCCTACATTGGTTGCCAGTTTTTACGGAATGAATGTTAAACTTCCATTTGCACACTATGATTATGTGTTTTTTGTTTTGCTTATATTGTCTTTTTCGATAGGTATAGCATTGGTCATGTATATAACTAAAAAAATAAAATAGCCTTAGGTACTTATGGAGATATTAGATGGAAAATTGCTTTCAAAAAAGATTAAGGAGGAGATTAAGTTGGAAGTTGATGGGTTTTTGGCAAATGGGGAAAGAGCACCTCATTTGGTTGCTGTATTGGTTGGTGACGATCCGGCAAGTAAGTTTTATGTAAAAAGTAAAATGAAATCTTGCAAACAAGTAGGATTCAAATCGACAAATATGGTGGTTGACAAATCCATAACACAAGTGGAATTACTTAATATTATTGACGGTTTGAATAAAAATCAAGGGGTTGATGGATATATTGTACAATTGCCTCTACCCGCTCATTTGGATGTGGACACTGTACTCGAAGCTATCTCTCCCGATAAGGATGTGGATGGATTTCATCCGGTCAATATGGGTAGATTGATACTTGGATTGGACACTTTTATCCCTGCTACACCTCTTGGTATTCTTGAGATTTTAAAAAGGTACAATATTCCTACAGAAGGTAAAGATGTAGTTATTGTAGGAAGGAGCAATATCGTGGGTAAACCCATGAGCATTTGCCTTTCTCAAAAGGGATATCCCGGAAATTCTACTGTTACTATTGTTCATAGTAGAACTGAAAATATAGAAGATAAATTGAAGCAAGCAGATATTATTATTGCGGCAATCGGAAAGCCGCAGTTTGTCAAAGAGCATATGGTTAAAGAAGGGGCGGTAGTTATAGATGTCGGGATTAACAGGGTCGAAGATAGCTCAAAAAAAAGCGGGTATTCATTGGTTGGAGATGTTGATTTTATAAATGTAGCTCCCAAGTGTAGTTATATCACGCCGGTACCGGGTGGAGTAGGGCTGATGACGGTAACCGCCTTGATGATTAATACATTAAAATCATATAAAAAGAGATATGGATTTGAATAAAAAGTTTAGAAAATACAGTTTCAAAAGCGGTTGGGATAATGATATGATGATAGCCTTTTTATCACAGCTTTCGTTTGATTCTTTTGAAGAGGATGAGGACGGAGTTACCGGATATCTTCCGGAAGATAAAATTGATGATGCTTTGGAAAATGCACTAAATGATATTTGTAGTAAGTACAATATGACTTTTGATATTGAAGAGATAGAGAACAAGAATTGGAATAAGGAATGGGAAAGTAGTTTTGAACCGGTAGCTATAAAAGATTTTTGTTTGATTAAGGCAGATTTTCATCGAGATATAGATACAAGCAACTTTGAATACACCATAGATATTACTCCTGAAATGACTTTTGGTACAGGGCATCACGAGACTACATATATGATGATTGACCTGATGTCTAAAATCGCAATGGAAAACAAAACGGTTTTGGATTTTGGCGCTGGAACAGGTGTCTTGTCGATACTTGCAGAGAAAATGGGCGCTAAAAGTATATTAGCTATTGATATTGACCCGATTGCTGTGGAGAATATTGAGAAAAATGCAATCCGAAATAATTGCACTAAAATAACTGCAAAAGAAGGTGACAAAGCAATAGTGGATAAGTTTTATTTTAATATCGTTTTGGCTAATATAAATAGAAATGTTTTAGAGGAAGAAGCCCAAAGACTTAGTTTGGCTCTTAGAAAAGGTGGATTTATGCTTTTGTCAGGTATATTGGTTGAAGACAAACAAAGAATAATAAGCCTCTATGAAAACAACAGTATGAAATTGATGAAGTCTATAGACAAAGGCAAATGGAGTGCACTTAAGTTTGTAGCTTACTGAAAAAGAATAAGCGCTTGGTATGAAAGAGAATGCTTGAATTGATACTAAAAAGGGTGGTCTATCGCAAACACAAAAGACGGGCTGGATAAATCAAATCCCCAATATCTGTTTGAGGAATCAGGGTAGGGGTTTCTCAATTTGTAAGCAAGGTCAACTCTGAGCAGGACAATAAGATCCAATTGGAAACTTATACCCATATCTACGGCTATTTGATTGGCAAAATCCTTTGTAAACAGACTACCTTTTCTTTCTCTGTCGTATTTCAGAGTCCAAATATTCCCTGCATCAATAAATAATGCTGATTTTATCAAATAAGAAACTTTGAACCTGTATTCAAGATTTGTTTCTATTCTCATATCACCTTTTTGGTATGGAAGTTCTTTGGTAGATTCAGGAATATGTCGATAGCTTCCGGGACCCAACTCTCTTATCGCCCACGCTCTCATACTATTTGGACCTCCTACATCAAATTGCTTGGTGTAGGGAAGGATGTCGCTATCTCCATATGGAACTCCTATTCCCATAAAAATTCGACCCACCAACGATGAGGTGGAACCAAGTTTATAGCGCGGAACAAAATCTATACTGGTTTTGAAATACTTCGAAAAATTAATTTCGTCATTAAATCTCCAAATTTCATTTTTGCTGAAAATACCGTTGTATAGCTTGTTTGCTAAATATATTTCTGCTCCGGATGTTTCAAATGTGAAAGACAATTTATAATTAAATAGTTTTCTTTTTCTGTTGGAAGCATAATTTAGTGCAAAGTTTTTGAGAAATAATCCCGTAATAAACACTTTATTCATACTTTTCTTTTGGAATTTCCCAAAAAGTTTATCATCCAGTATTTCAGGAGCATGATAATTGATGCCTACTTGGTTTGAGAGTATTGTAAGATTGCTGTTTGGACTAAAATTATATCCGTAAGAAAAATTAAAAGTAGAAAACAAATAATTGCCGGGGGCAAGAAGATAGGTATATGAAATAGATGATTTTGTTGAAGAATAGTTTTTTAGATCAGAGTACTTTTTTCCTTTAAATACTCCATAGTACAAATACAGGGGAGATATCTCAATGGTTTTAGGAGAAATAGGATTGAGATAATCAATTCGCCCTAATATATTGAATTGATTATTCTTTATTGTATCCAAGTCAATTTTTACATTTCCAGAACCGGAAAACAACAGATTATCTCCTCTGGATGATAATTTGCGGTTTAGCACTACTCCGCTACCCTCAAATTCTACAAATTTCTCTTTTTTGCTCAGTGTAGCATAATTCATTACGATATTCCCCTCTCTGTTATTTCTTTTTTTATATGTATTCAGATAAATATTGTAGTTTATTATATTGCCTGACAATGTATCGATCAAGTTTTGAATTGAAACAAATCTATATATTCTGAAATCCGTCAATTTATTATAAATCTTTCTGGTCTTGCTTTTATTATATGTTTCTCCGGGTTTCAGAGTGATAATATCACTTAAAATAGAAGGCTTTACTAAATACTTGTCAAGTTCTTTGTAGAAAACTATATCTTTGATAATAGTAGAATCGAGTCCAGATGTTTTTTGTGACGGATAGTAATCTGTATAGACATTGATAATACCTATGTTGAATTTTTCATGATGTGACTTGTTTGCCGGATTATGAATCAATATTTTTAAATCTACTTTATAATCCGAAGAATCACCCAATAACTCGATGAAATTTTGATTGAAGAGTGCATAACCTCTATTTTGTAATTCATTTGTGATCCTCAATTTTTCAAGATTATAATCTTGGGAATTTATGGGTTTGCCTGCTTTTAGATGAGAATCCTCCTTGAGGCTATCGATGATACTGTATAATGATGTGTCCTCACATTCGTATTTTACACTTCGGATATGATATCTTTTGCCCGGATAGATCAAGTAATCAACATCGGTTAAATATTTGGTTTGGTATATTTTGTATGCAACTTTTGCATTGTAAAAGCCCTTGTTGTTTCTCAGATATTCTTCAAATTTTTTAGTAGTGTTGATCGTCTTTAATGAGTCAAAAATAGAAGGAGATTCTGCAAAGTATTTCCTGAGCCAATTGCTAAAAGTTCCTTTTTTGTTTTTTGTAACATAATAAAACCATTGTTTTGGGACCCATATGAGGGACTCGTTTGGTTTTTGATAAAACAATGTAGAAAGTTCCTGATTTAAAAAAATCTTATCTTCGATTTTTTCCTGTGATTCAAATATAATTTTATTTTTGCGTAAAAAAGTTTGGTCTTTTTGCAAAAAACTAGTCGCTTGGCAAGATGATAATATAATAACTACTGTCAGGTACAATGCAGTTTTTAAATTATTTTTTATTTGATTTGCCATTTGTCTTTATAAGAATATTTGATGCTAAATAAAAATGATATAAAACTAATACGCTCTTTACGATTAAAAAAGTATAGGCAAAAGTACAATAAATTTATTGTAGAAGGAGAAAAAATCATAATTGAAGCATTAAAAATTGAATCGACCAATATAGATTCACTATATTGTACAAATGAATTTTATCAAGAGAACCGGGCATTGGTTAATAAAAAATTGAGTAATGTAAACATTATTACAGATAAAGAGCTAAAGCAAATAAGCAATCTTAAAACTGCTAATTCAGCATTGGCTTTGGTGAAAATTATGGGAAACACCGGTACTGA
This sequence comes from Saprospiraceae bacterium, assembly GCA_027008645.1. GTDB lineage: Bacteria > Bacteroidota > Bacteroidia > Chitinophagales > Saprospiraceae > JADJGA01. Next base: position 4,555 of record JALVEE010000006.1, on the reverse strand, counting down.
TAACTTGAAAGACGCTGAGCTTATCTTGTATCTGGATGATATTATGGATCCCGGTAATATGGGGACAATTATTAGATCATGTGATTGGTTTGGAGTTGATGCATTGGTGGTTTCTCCAAATTCTGTGGATATATTCAATCCAAAAGTCATACAATCGAGCATGGGAAGTATTTTTAGACTAGATATATTTAGGTATGACTTTGGACAATTACAAAAACTCTTAAATGATAAAGTGACTTATTACGGAACTAAATTGGAGGGTGAAAATATTCAAAATATTACATATGATTTTCCCGCTGTAATAGTGATAGGCAATGAAAGTCACGGTATTTCCGCAGAGATTAGCAGTAAGACCGGCTACAATATCACTATTCCAAATTATAATAAGAGTACTGAATCGCTCAATGCTGCGATCGCTACATCTATCGTTTTGTATGATGTGAAAAATAAATTAGATTAGATTAAAGTTAAATATAATATAAAATAGAATTATGAAAATATTTAGAATTATTGTACTGTTGTTAGTAACTAACACAGGTTTTTCACAAATAAAATTTACTCCGGTTATTAATTTGGAGACAACTCCTGTCAAAAATCAACAAAGAACAGGCACATGTTGGTCGTTTGCAACAGCATCATTCATTGAATCCGAGGTCTTGAGAATAAATAAGCAACCTTATGATCTTTCGGAAATGTTTGTAGTAAGAAATATCTATGAAAATAAGGCTAAAAACTATTTTTTAAGACAAGGCAAGGCTAATTTTAGCCAAGGAGGTTTGTCACATGATTTTATCAATGCTATAGCATCATCCGGGTTGGTGCCCCAAAAAGCATATTCAGGAAGACCAAAACACGAGAAAGTTTACAATCATACTGAATTATTTGATGTGTTAAATGGCTATCTGAAATCTGCAGTGTCTTCAAAGCAACATACGGATTATTGGTTTGAAGGTTACAATGCTATACTTGATGTTTATTTCGGAAGGAAACCATTTAGCTTTACATATGAAGGTAAATCTTATACTCCAAAAAAGTTTGCTGCATCTTTGGGTATTGATCCGAAAAAATATATTGAATTTGCTTCTGTGAGTCATCATCCCTTGCACAAATATTTTGTTTTGGAGATACCGGACAATTATTCTTCAGGCTTGTACTACAATCTTAAAATTGATGAACTGAAAGCTCAAACCGATTATGCTTTGGAAAACGGATTTACGGTTAGTTGGGACGGTGATGTGAGCGAACCGGGTTTCGGTAGGAAATCAGGTATAATCGCTCTTGAAAATGAAAGTATAGCTGATTTTAATTATTTTGAGATAAGCAAAGAGCGAAAAAAGCAATTTGAATCATATAGTACTACTGATGACCATTTGATGCATATCATCGGCAAAGCTAAAGATGAGAAAGGTAAATTGTACTATATAGTGAAAAATTCTTGGGGAAATGCCGGTGAATACAATGGTTATTACTATATGACAGAGCGATATTTCTTGTTGAAGACAGTAGCGATAATGATACACAGGGATGCTGTTATGAAAGGTTTAAAACCTATTATGTTCATTCAAGATGCTATTTATTAAGTATATGTGTGGTTTTTTCCAGCTAAGCTCAGCAAAGTACACGCTGAGGTCGGTAAGGAAACTCAAATGTAATAGATTTTTTAGTATTGAATTAGCAGTAAAAAGATAGGGGGTCTTTCATTTTTACGCGTTGCGGGTTGATTATATTTTAGGAGTCAGAGGCAAAGAATGGATAATGCGAAAAAATGAAATACACATAGAAGATCTTAAATCTTATATCGTTGATCAGTGTTCGATATTCAAATGAAATAACGAACGATGATTATAGAAGTTTTGAATTTAGTTAAATGAAATATTCATAGGTTTTTATAATATTATTCCATAACAGTTTGGTCTATTTGTTAATATATTGCTAATAACATATTTTAGGGAATTTTTGAACAAAAACATTGTTAAAATGTTAGGAGAACATTGTTAAAAATAAAAAATATAAAAATGAAAAATTTACTTATTTTGTTTGCTTTGATGTTGGGCTTGAACTTTAGCTCAAATGCGCAAACTCAAAGTGCAACCGGGGTTAAAACAATTTCCGCTCAGGAATTTAAACAAAAAGCTGATTCCGGAAAGTATCCTACTATAGATATAAGGACTGCCAGGGAATTTGAAGCAGGACATATCAAGGGAGCAATAAACATAGATTTTTATAAAAAAGATTTTTACAGTAAAATGGAGGCTTATAAAAACAAACCATTTATCTATTATTGTAGATCAGGTAACAGAACCGGACAAGCAAAAAGAAAATTTAATCAGATGAAGTTCAAGGAAGGATATGAATTGATGCGTGGTATTATCAGTTGGAAAAGAGCCGGTTTTGGATTTGTGAAATAAAAGTAAAAAGAGTTTGGTTGAAAAAAAAGCTGACTTGAAATCTCAAGTCAGCTTTTTTTTGTTTTAGAAAACCATTGTATTATTCTCCTTTACTTTCAGCGATTTTAACGATATTGATCAATACATCTACTGCTTTTTGCAACTCTTGTACAGTTGTCCATTCTTTTTTTGAATGAATACCATATTGACCCGAAAATAGATTTGGAGTAGGCATACCCATTTCAGAAAGCATGGCCCCGTCAGTACCTCCTCTTATTTTACCTACATGTGGTTCTATTCCCGCTTTCTTGATAGCTTCTACCGCAAAATCTATAATTTGAGGATGTTTGACCAAATGATCCTTCATATTTCTATACTGTTTTTTTGCTTTAAACTTTGCTTTGGAGTTAGGATAATCAGCCATTACATCATTCATAATAGATTTGAGTAAATCTTCATGCTTTATAAGGTTCTCTGATTCAAAATCACGTATAATGAAAACAATAGATGCCTCTTCAAGGGCACCTTCTATTTTTACGGGATGAATAAACCCTTGAGAGCCGCTTGTTACTTCAGGCGTCAGATGATATTTTGGTAATCTTGCAACGATTTCAGCAGCTATTTTCAAGGCATTTTCCATTTTGTCTTTAGCATATCCCGGATGAGCGCTTACACCCTTAATATCTATTGTAACCGAATCAGCTGAAAAGTTTTCATACTCAAAATGTCCGATTTCGCCACTATCCAATGTGTAACCGAAGTCTGCATTTAATTTTTTAAGGTCAATTTTTTCAGTACCTCTTCCCACTTCTTCATCTGGAGTAAACAAAAATGTAAGATCTCCATGTTTAACTTCCGGATGTTGGATAAAATAATTCGCAGCATCCATTATCGCAGCTACTCCGGATTTGTCATCTGCACCGAGCAGAGTTTTACCGCTTGCGGTAATGATATCCTGACCGATTTTATCTTTTAGCATCGGAAATTCAGCTTGTTTGATTACTACGTCATTGTCGTCGGGTAGAACGATGTCTTGACCTTGATAATTTTCATGAACTATTGGTTTTACATCAGTGCCACTGGCGTCTGGAGCAGTATCCATATGGGCTGCAAAAAACATCTTGTGTACAGATTTTTTGCCGGTATTGGCTGGTATTGAAGCATAGACATAGCCAAATTCATCCATATGAGCATTGTCTATTCCTATCTCATGCAATTCTTTTACTAATAATCTGCCGAGATTTTTTTGTTTTTCGGTAGAGGGAGTCGATGTTGATTCGGGATCGGATTGTGTATCAATTTGCACATATCTCAAGAATCTTTCTTTTACTGTATAATTATATGACATTTTAATTTGTTTAATTATTAAAATGTAAAAGTAAGAAAAATTCTATTATCGACTAAATTTTTTGGTCAATACACATAGATAAAAAACTTTTTAATTGGCTAACCTGTGTCTTTCCCCAATATTGACCGATTCTTGCAGCAGTATTTATGCCGAACAACACCAATAAACCGGCAGGAACCGCCCAAAAATAATACGGGGTTTCGTGATTGTGTTTTTGATAAAAACCCAATATAAGACCAATTATGGTCAAGGCTATTGCTATGATGTAAAATATCATAAAAACATTCCATATACCCTTATTAGGACCTACAACACAAGACAAGGAAGTCTCTCCACCCTCTTCTTCAATCCAAATATGCATCTTAGGCGACCAGAAATGACGTTGATTTGCAGGTACTTTCAATTCTATATGGTTGTCATCAGTATCCATAAATCCAACGGCTATATCATTACCTTTAATAAGATTATCTTGTATTTTTTTCAAAGCTGTATCTTTTGATATTCCTATATTTACAATTTTGCATCTTGGTTTTAAATCTAAAGGAGTGCCGGTTTCTTTTATTTTCATCGAAAGATTTATTGTCGTTATAAAATATGTTATTTACTGCAATAATACAAATAAACATTTGTAGTTGCAAATTTTTGTGAAAATATTGTGAAAAATAAGATTCAACTCTTCCTCTAAAGGACTTGACACTAGTGCGCCAAGAACAAAATAAATCCAATATTAAAACGTTTAAAGAGAATAACCAAAAAACAAAAATTATGAGAGGGAAAGCACCAGCTCTCCCATTAACAGTAAACAAACGCCTTCGCAAGC
>JALVEE010000005.1 GCA_027008645.1 Saprospiraceae bacterium | reverse complement strand
TTAATACAGCTTCCTTGGATAGTAGATGGATGAAGTTTTACACTAAAGAAGATGCAGGTGATCAAAAATTTGATTATAATGTAATTTTGACGATTAGAAGAGTGGAGATCACTCCTGAGAGAGAAACTATCCGGGAATTTGAAGAGAAAAGAGAGGTTAAAGATGGATTTTCATACATCTATGACTCAAAAGGAAATGTGGTAAAGGATTCATTGGGCAATGCTATTAAAAAGGATAGATTCAGAACAGCAAGAGCCATGGTTTATGAAATGTACCGAAATAAATCAGCTACTGTTTCAGGAGATATCAGAATAAAAGATTTGAATAGAAATAAGGTATTTCGAACCAGACCTATAAATGCAGATGCAGTATTTGAGTCTTATGCTTCAAGATACGAAGGTGATAGAAAAGCACTTTCAAAAGAGACACTGAGAAGACTAAAGCCAAATCCCGAAAGATTTCCAACAAATTCAGAATTGCTTCTCTATGCAGTGGATGATCTGAAAGCAGTCTTGCTGAGTGAATTAAAAGATAAATTAAAGTAATACGAGTTAAGAGCTAGCACGTCCTTCGCTCCCCTTTCCCTTGCTAAGACCCTTAAGAGAAGGGGCAGGGCCGGACAGTTCTGCAACACTTACCCCTTAATCCCCCAAAAAGGAAATCCGCCCACGATCTTATGATATTGATGTAGTGCAGATTGATTCACCTCTTTTAGGAGGCTGGGAGACGAGTATAGCAAAAATAAACTAGAACTGTCTAGTCCTGGGGAAGGGGCGGTTGGGTTCTGATATTGGCGATTCTTTCCGGATAAAATCTTTATAAATAAATATTATGTATTGAATATATAATATATTTATCTATCTTTGGCAATTTGTAATAAATAGGTGTATTTCATTTTTTCGCTTTTTCCATTGCTTTGCCTCTGACTCCTAAAGGAAAATCAACCCGCAACGCGAAAAAATGAAATGCGCCCTAATAAATTGAAAATTATGAGAGTATTAGTATTATTGATATCATTTTTATTTTTACAGGGTTCGGTTTTAGCCCAGATAGATTATAAATATATTTTACCGAATAATAATCCTGAAGAACTGATTAAAGGATTGAAAAAGAATAAGACATTAAACTCTATAATTGAAAATGGAGAACTTTGGGTAAATGATACAATAAGGTATTTTGACAGTAATTTCTATCAAGAATGGACAAAAGATGAATTGTTTATCGTTTTAACAAGGAATCTTTGTGGTAAAATAACAACAGCGGTTAAAGAAAAATACAATAGTTCAGATGAATTAGAGCATTACGAAATTGATTCATTTTATTATTACGATAATGGAATTAGGAAAGAATCATTGGTGAGGTACTGGGATGATGATTTAAATGAGTACTCAGATACTAGTGAATATGTGCTTTTTGACGAAAATGGAAATCAAATATATTATTATAGCTCAGGTGATTTTTTTGACAATAAGGGAATTTCAGTATATAATGAAAACAATCAATTGATAGAGCATAGTAGTTATAATAAGAGTAAAGATACAACCGGATGGACTCCTTTTTTAAAATATACCATAGATTATAATGAATTGGGTAATCAAATAAATTTCAAATCGAGTTCTTGGAATGAGGAAATAGATGATTGGGAGGTTTATGCAATATTTGAATATATTTATGATACAAGTAATTTTTTGATTGAAATTAATGGCAAATATTTGGATGAAGAAAAAGAGGAATGGAAAATTCATTCACATCAAGAATTTAAGAACGATGCTGAAGGAAATATGATCGAAAGATTGTATCAAATTTGGAATGATGAAGAAAGCAAATTTGTAAATAATAGTTTATATTATTTTACTTATGATGACAATAATAACAATACTTCTTATGAAGTGAAAATATGGGAAAGTGATAGTGTAGGTTGGGTCTCAGATGCTAATTATATATTTGTGTTTAATGATAATAATGACATGATTAAAAGTATAGATCAAAAATGGGATGTTGATTCCTTAAAATGGATAACTACTGAATTAGTTGAAACGGAATATGATATATATTATAATAAAATTAGTGAAACTGTTTATTTTGATCCATTCCTTGTCAAAAAGCTACAAAAGAAAACAAAAGAAATTTATTCTTGGCATAAATTGAGTGTTCCTGAACCTGTTACAATTCAGGATAACCCTGTTTCTGTTGAGAAATGTAAAAACGAAGCAGTTGAGTTTTCAGTGAATGCTATAGGTGACAATATTGCATATCAATGGTATAAAGATGGTGAGGTTTTAGGAGATGGAGATGCGAAAATATTTGTGATTGACAAAGTTGACCTATCTGATGTTGGAGACTATTATTGTATTGTTTCGGGTAGTTGTAATTCGGTAAAGAGTGAAGTTGCACATTTGAGTATAGCAGAATCTACCAATATTGTCAATCACCCACAAGATGTAGAAATATGTGAAAACGGGTCAGTGACTTTTTCTATAGAAATTGAAGGTGGGGAGGATGTTAGTTATCAATGGATCAAAGATGGAGAAAATATATCCGGAGCAAATAAAAAAGACTTCTTGATAGATAATATCTCCATTTCTGATGCCGGTTCATACCAATGTGTCGTAACAGATAAATGTGGAATAATAACGAGTAATGAAGGGACGTTAACTGTTAATGAGAATATAATTATTGTAAATCAACCTAATTCTTTAGCTTCAAACAGTGGTAGTCAAATTGAGTTTTCTGTTGATGCAACCGGTAGTATTAGTTCATATCAATGGTATAAAGACAATACTTTACTAAATGATGGCAATAGAATTACAGGAACCACTACAAATAAATTAAGCATATCAAATATTGCGTTAGAGGATAAAGGAGAATACTTAGTTAAATTATCTGGAGTTTGTGGAGATAAAAGTTCTGAAATAGCGACATTGGATGTTACAACATCTGTTTTGGATCTTGAAAGTGCGGGGATTTCTATTTCTCCTAATCCTGCAAGTACTATGCTAAATATCCTAAATACTGGTAAAGAAATAATAAGTTTAAAAATATATGATAGTTTCGGTCAAATGGTACTAATGAAATTAAAAGAATTTGAGAAAATTGACGTTTCGTTTTTACCTGAAGGAATATATTTTATTGAAGTGAAACAGATTTCTGAAACTTCAATCGGCAAAGTTATTGTTAAAAAATAGATTTCGAAGACTATAGATCTTAATAGAAATATCTAAGATGCGTAGTAGTTTTTTTATGTCCAAATGTGATATTTTAAAACAAATGATATGGGGATAATTCGAGATGCTTGATTCCCTTATTCTTCCTCTGCGTAGTCGTTTTTCAACAGATAAAGAGCATCGAACAAGGCTGAATTTTGAGAAATCATAGCACCTGATTCCATCAAGTCAAAAATTTCTTTATTCTTTTCTTCAAAATAGGGTTTTCTCCCCTCAATAAAAGATACTTCAAGATTTGGATTAGTGAAAAGACTATTCAAATCCATAAGATTGAATTCCTGTCTGAAGTCCAAAGGACTGTCACCGACAACTTCCAGACCTTCCAATATGATTTTATCTTTATCGATTTTATACATCAAAATTTTATTGGGGAGTCTTTTTTCAAGTAATTTGACATTGCTCAAAGTCTTCTCATATACTACATCACTAAATTGTTCAATAAGACTATTCATTTGCTTTTTGTCAGTCGCTTTTATCCTTTCCCAGTCTTGGGCTGTTATAGAATTTGCAGCAAGGAAATTCACAAAAATATCTTCTAATTGATTTAATTCTTCTGTTGATAAGAGTTTATATTTCGGCATAGATTATCGGTATTATTTCATCAAAATGTTCCATTGTATCTGCGGATAAACCACTCTAAAGTTAGTAGTGACAAAAACAAAAAGAAAAGCCACTTGAAATTGATTATCTTCTCTGTTGTTTGACCGTAATAGATGATAGATTTAGCGTCTCTCTTTTGAAGCTTTTCTATAAGGGCGTCAATTTGATCAGGATAAAAAACCTTGCCGTTCGTTCCGGAAGAAAGCTTATTTAAAACATCGTGCTTTGCCACCAAATCAAATTTTTCCAAATCTTTGGCTTGTATATCAAACCTGCCTTTTCGCGTTAATAATTTTCCATTGTATTTAACCGAGGCTATATATCTATAGTTTCCCATCGGGAATTGCCCCGCATTTAGTTTATAGCTATTGTCTGCTCTTGTGAATACAAAATCAAATTCTTTATTATTACTGTTGACTATTTTGAGATAGGCCTCCGGTTTATTTATCAATTCAAAGTTATCATTGTACAATTCCGCATTGAATAATATAGGCTCGGTATCAAAATAGAGATTTTTTGCTATCTTCACTCTCCATTGACTTTTGTCTTTTTTGACCGTAAGGTACTGAGTCATTTGGCTAAAAATAGATTTTAAGATGTGTTTATTATTGTTTTGAAGATAGTCATACAAACGCCATTTGAAAATATTGGTTCCCAACAATACCGCAGTACGGTTTTTTGCTCCGGTATTAGTCAAAAGCAAAGGATATTTTGTTTCAATTTTATTGATTTTTTGGAATAGAACAACTCTAGCTTCAGGAGAAGTCATATATTCGCCAAAAGGAGCTTGTAAAGGCGGAAAATGCTCCAGTCCTTTGTCCTTGAAATCATCAGTTATAAACAGTTTGAAATTTTTATTCACTATTGCTTGTACTTCATTTGTTGAAGTAGAATTTCCGGTTATTTTTACCAAATCCTGAATTTTATTGAATCTGTTTTGATTAGTCTTTGAACCATAGATGAAGAATTCCGGTATTTTCAGTTTTAATGCCTTACTGTGAATAGTATTGATGTCAAATTTATCACTAGGAAGATTGTAATACATTATCAAATCATATGTACCTGGCTTAAAGCTATCCTCTTTGTACTTTATATCCACTTCATAATTTTTATTTAATGTAAGCACATCTTTTATCGCACCTAAATCAGGGTGAGTATTATTAGCCAATAATAAAATCTTAATTCTTGAATCTATTACTTGAATATATATGTCCTTTGTATTGTTTTTATAAGAAGTTTCATCTTTTAATCTCGATAGGGACAGTCTATAATGTGCATTACCTGCGATATTTGCCTTTACTGAAAAGAATTTTGAATCAAAGAAGATATCATTTTTAATCGTGATATTTTTGCTATCAATAAGCTTGGTTTGACCATTGTTAAGCACTGAATACAATGATAGTTTGGCTGATTTTCCGTTATAATTTTTAGCTTGAACATCCACTTTAATTCCTACATTGTCATCAAGGAAAACTATATCATTGAAATAGACTTCGCTTATCAAAATATCTTTTTTTTCAGTAGTATCCCCCAAGGCTATGGAATAAACCGGAGCATTAAAACCAATCTCAGAATAATCCGGATTAGCGCCTTCATTGTAAATGCCGTCTGAAGATAAGATGACTGCTGCTAATTCATTATTGTCAAAAGATTGATTCAAATAATCGATGTAAGATGAAATATTTGTGCTTTTTAGATTAAATGAATCTTTTAGACCGGGTGACAAATCACTTCCCAAAGAAAACTCTTGAACATTGTATTTTGAGCTTAATTTGTTTTTAATTCCTTTTATTTTATTGTTGAGTTTACTCAAATCTTCACTCGAATAAGCATTTTTTAAGGAAGATGAGTAGTCCTGAGCTATAACCAGAACCGGTTTGCTTTTTTGTTCGGTGATAAACTTGAAAAGCGGAGATAAAAGTAAAAAACTGATTCCGCTCACAGTTAAAAACCTCAAGATTGATAGCAACCATATAAGATATGGGCTCTTGTCGCTCAAATTTTTTTGTTTAAAATACAGCACAAAAGAGTAAGCTAAGCCAAGCAAAACACAAAGCACTATATACCAACTATCATACTGTAAAATAATATTTTCCAAACTAAATATTTGTTTTATTTTTTTTTAATTCTTCTTCAACTTGTATAATACGCTACAAAGATAATATTATTGTAATACTTTTACCAAATAAATTTTAGAGGGTGCATTTCATTTATTTATATAGAAGATTGATTCACTTTTTTTCCTGATAAGCGAGTTTCTCTGACCTCGCTTACCTACTTCAAAAATCTTCAATCGTTAATCGATATTCGATATTCAAAAACTTCCAAAACTTCCAAACTTGGAATTTTAGTACCTTGCAGCACTCTG
>JALVEE010000004.1 GCA_027008645.1 Saprospiraceae bacterium | reverse complement strand
CTTGTAAGGGAGGATTGAGGTGGGTTCTAAATAAAAAATCATGTAAATATTATTACACAAATATGGAGTTTTAACGTATTTCACTTTATTTGTACCAAATATCTAACTTGTGTAGTTGCTATATATGTACAAAAACAGACAACTTTTGACCAAAATATAAATATAGCTTCCGTTATGATAAATCTTAATTTTTTTTGCTTTAAGATGTGTCATAACGAAAGCATCTTTGCCAAGGAGTGTTTTGCTGAGAATCATTATATCATGTAGGGCTATTATCAATAATCAATATCTAATAAAATATACAGCTAGAATATAATGATGTGTGTTTTAATTTATTAACTTTGTATTATAAAACTTTAAGCTACTTTTATAATAGAAATCTCTGCATTATGATAAAGAAAATCTTGCTATTTGTATTCTTATTTATTGCTTTTTCTTCTTTTGGACAAAAATCCAATTCCCTTCAGATAGGATGGTATAGAGCTTGGCAAGAAAACTGGGGTGTGTCCTATAGAACGATGGAACTAAAATATATAAGAAGTTTTACCGATAATATTGGAATGTATGCATCTCTTTCTAATTATTTCAAATCGGATAGGGTTGATAATTATTTCACTATTGTTTATAATGGAGATACTATAGTACATAAAAGTCCTTTTTCAATATCACGGCATGATACTGAAAAATATCCTTTCATCTCTGAAAAAGACCGTGAAAACCTTAAAAATACAGGAGTTTTACCTCTTACACCAAAAGAATTAAGACAACAACTGTATATTTTTGAAGTAGGATTATCTATAACTACGGATATATTGTTTAATCATCATCAGTTGGGATTTCAAGCGGGTGTAAATCTTACATATTTATCAATGAAAGATCCGGGTAATGTAAGAAATATTCTTAATCTTTATTTCATAGATAAAGACGAAGAATTATCTGCACCATTGTATGAATATTATGAACATTACAGAAATATAGATTTATGTTTTGGAGTAGGTGTCAATTATAAATATTATTTCAATGAAAGATCTTTTTTGGGTATTGAGTTGAATTTACACAATGGATTATTTATAACATTAATCAATGATTCTTTAATTCCGGGCTATTTAGGACTTGGATTAGTTTCAGGATCTAAATTTTAAATTTTTTAAAAATGAAAAAGATAACTCATATAATTATATTGATGTTTTTTATATATATTGGCAATTCTCAATCAAAATTATCATTATCGGGAGATTTATATTATGGATATCATCAAGTAGATAATATTCATGGTTTTGGCATAGGATCTAAAATCAATTATAAAGCAAAATCCAATATGATTTTATCTCTCTCTATGTCAAGTATCTTCGGAGAGAGTCGCGGAATAGTTCCTGACAATAGTCTAAAAAGTATCCCCATTAGGGATTTTGAAACCTATAGCAAGGAATCTGGTTATTTTGATAATTTCTTGGTATATTATCCATCAACTTTTAATAAATATTATGTGTACACTACAGATTTTGATGTTTTGTACAATAAGAATATATCACTATCAAAAAGTATTAGTTTTGGAGGTGGGGTCAGCTTGGTGTATTTTGACTTAGAAAATATTGATTATATTTTTGATACAAAATTTTATCATAATAGCACATCAGAAGAAGATAGACTTTTGATGATTCCCAGATATGATAGGTTTTATGATATAGGACTAAATATTGCCGGACAATATGAATATTTATTTAAAGAATATATGGTATTTAGGATAAGTCCATCCATAAATTATTACTTTAAATCCGGTAAATTGATATATAAAAATAGCATTGGAATAGGATTTTATTTTTAACAATTATTTACAAATGAGAAAAACACTTATCACCGTTTTTACACTTTTGCTATTAGGATTAAATACCTCAGCGCAGGATATTATTAGTGGTGCATCGATCTGGGATGACGATATTGCACTCGGAGATGAAGTGGAAATTGAGTTTAATGTAAATTATCTTACTGATGATGATTCATATTCTGTAGATTTTGACATAGATTATGATTTTATGGAGATCACTATTACCGTGGACTATAGTTATGATGAAGATGGTGATAAAGCGGATGATTATGAATCTGAAAATATCAGTATAATGCCTTTGCTTGAAGGGCAATATGATGTAACTATTATATGTGATGTTGCTTTCGAAAGTTCACTAGATGAAGAAGTGAATCTTGATTATATATCTGTTGATCCACCGGAAGACGATGACTGTGATGCTAGTTTTGTTCCTTCCATTAGCGGTTTTTGCCCTTGGTCAGGTGAAGAAGTATGTGCTTGCAACGGCAAAACCTATGATAATGAATGTGAAGCTTATTTTGAAGAAGAACATGGTTTGTATTATCATTTTACTTGTGGAGATTATGTAGAAGAGAATAGTGTTAAATTCAAATGCGGGCATTTTGACCTTGATATAGACAATACTTTTGTCACTTATGATTGCTCAAATAGTGATTTTGACGGGGATGAATTGTATTTGGAATATGAGCATTCCGGGGATTCACTTTTAATAGAATTTGACGCTTCTGATTCGGACATAAGACTATTTTTAATAGATATTGATGGTGGTGATTTGGATTGTATTGAAATTAGCAATAATTCCGAACTTCAAATTGATAATTTACCTTCTGGTACTTATTATATAATAGCAGATAGTGACAATTACGGTGGCTCAATCGATATTTGTGATGTAAGTTCAAATAAAGATTTGACAAAACCTGCCAAAATTACCATTTACCCCAATCCAATTTATTCAGACTTTTTTATTTATTCGGATAATAAAATCAAAAATATAAGCATTAAAAATACCTTTGGCAAAGAGTTATTCAATGGAAAATACAATAATAATACCGTGAAAGTAGCGGATAAAATACCTTCCGGAATATATTTTATTACAGTTAATACAGAAAAAACAACAATCACTAAAAAAATTATTGTTGACTAGTGCTCTGCGCAGAAAATGGTAAGATATAATTAAGAATAATTTTAATAATTTTTATACTGTATTTAATCTTTATAAATGAAATGAAAATGAAATATTTATATTTATTACTTATTCTAACATTGATTTCGTGTCATAAAGATCCTATTCCCTTTCAATCCAAATCAATTTCAGATCTTACTTCAGATGTTCCGGAAGAAATAAAAGAAAAAACCCAATTGAGACTGGCGTTTGCAAAAGCTGTAGCTAATGCTTTGGAAGATGTTGAATTCAGAGATTATATCAATAGGGTTTCACGCAAAAATTCCGGTAAATATTTTAATGAAATATTATTTGCTATTCATAAAGATGAAAAAGCGGTAGGAAATAAAACTTTGGAAACTGTTGTTGAGGAAGCGGCAGATAAAGAAATAAAGGATCTGTATGGTTCTGAATTTATCGGAAAAGTATTGGTAGAAGATCCTCTGGTGGCGATTAAAATTCCTGATATTTTCTATGATTTTAATTGGGAAACACAGAAGTACGCACCAATGGTTTTGGCAAAAACACCGGTTGATTTACAAGATGAAAACAATTTTAAAGCTTTTTACGCTTATCACTTTTCAGGGTATCAAGCGGTGTTTTCCCAGCATAAAATTCCTAAATATTTTAGTCTTGTTATAAAATATAGTGAGGATTATATTTTATACAATAAATTGACTAAACAAAATGAAAAAAATATTCAGATAGGCAATATTATTAATCAAGTTGAAAAAGTGTGGACTGATTTAGAAGCTCATATTATTCAATCAGGAGTATCATATAGTATGGATAATAAGTTTGTATTTATTAAAAAAAGAGATATTTTCGATGCTTATAAAACGACTTATGAACCGTCATCATTTCAATTTGGAGATTTTTCAAACTGCAACGAAATTTGCAAAAGAGATTGCCTCCCCAAAGACAGCATAAATAATGTATTGGAAAAAATCAAATTAATGACACCTATAATTATTGATAGTGATCAAAAGGGCTCAATATTATTTGAAGAAAATTATTCATTGCTTTATTTTATCTCTATTCCAAATAATGCCGGTATTCCGGTTAAAATAGTTGATGAATATAGCCTTGCAGGATTTAGAAAGGTTGAATTTGTTAATAGAAACCTCGATATAAAATATAAACTGGAAAAAAATGACTATGAAGATATTGGAGAAGTCAATCTTATGACAATAAATAATATTGATTATAATTCCAATAAATTTAAAGGTATGGAAATTGTATTGAATCACTTGATTGAGAAAGGATGGCAAGGAGATTCGAGATACAATTTGTCAATAATGGAATTGAAACAAGAGGATTTGGTTAATGTATTTACTTCTATTGATAGAATAATTTTTCCTAAACCTGTGATTGCAACATCAATTTTTCTTTATGGAAATAGCCCATTAAGTTATTGTGCTGAACCAACTACCAATTATTCCGGTGGGGGTATATTGAATTTTGTAGTAAAATACTGAGAAAAACTATTGCATTTGGTTGGAATAATTTTGGATATTGCAAAAATATTATACCCGTTAATCCTACAATGGCATCAACTCAAAGTAGGCAACACCGTCCAGAAAAAGACACTCCTATCCTGAGCCAAAGTGTCTCCGACCTCTTGGCTCAACTACTCTCACATACCCCTGAACCATCCTGCTAGACAACCAAAGCTCCTAGCTCGACCACACTCCCCAGCCCGCCCTTTCCTTAAAATTTTACTATTTTAAAGGTTTCATGGTGTTTTTTTGATTCTAACGAGATAAAATAAAGACCTTTTGGCAGCTCTTCTACCGAAAAAATGATATTGTTTTTGTTTGAAAATATATTTTTATAAATTCTTCCCTTAATATCGTAAATCTTTATTTGGTACTTACTGTAATTGCTTTCTATAGTTAGTAGATTATATACTATACTTGGAAAAACTCTTGTTCTTCCGGTTATTATTTTTGTATTCAATGTTTTTTTTAGTGAGAATACATATGCAGAACCGGCTAAAAATCCTTCGTCACTATCTGAATACGCACCTACCAATAGATTATCTCCTTTCAAAGAAATGCTGGAACCAAATGCGTCGCTTTCTTCTCCATCATCAGCTGTTATTTTTTTTTGAAAACTCCATTTGTTATTCTTTAATTGAAAAAAATAAATAGAGCCGCTATTTTGTCCCTTATCATCATCGAAATAAGAACCAATGATAGCTATAGAGTCCGAAAGTTCAATATCTATACCAAAGCCATCTCCTTTTGCTCCATCCGGTGCTTTAAGCTTTTGAGAATATTTCCATCCTGTTTGTCTCTTTTTGAATACATATACAGCTCCGCTATTTTCACCTAAATCGTCGTCTTTTATACTTGAAACAAATGCAAAATCCTCATTGATTTTGACAGTAATTCCAAATTGATCAAACTCATTCAAACCCTCAGGCATCAATTTGGCTGTCTCTATCCATTTATTATTGATAAATTCAAAAATATAAGCTGAGCCAAATTCCTTATCGCCTTCAAAAGGTGCTCCGGCTATCAATTTATCTTTGAATAAATCTACAGACAAACCAAATTGTGAATATTTTGCTGGTGTAGATGCATATATTTTAGAAAATTTATGCCAATATCCGCTACTATCTAATTTAAAAATATAAACAGAGCCGCTATTAATTCCAAAATCATCATCAAGATAGCTAGAAGAAACCGCAAATTGTCCGTATAAATCAACTTTTTTACCAAATTCATCAGCTTCAGAGAGGTCATCAGGAACTAATTTTTGGCTAATACGCCACTCATTTGTATTTACATTTTTCAGAATATATGCCGCTCCACTACTTGCTCCTTTACTGCTATCGTGGTGAGCACCGGTTATTATCCAATCGTTATTTATACCGATTGAATAACCAAAAAACTGTTCTACTGTTCCATCTTCGGGGAAAATCTTTTGAGTTTGGGTATATTGTCCGTTTTTGTTTTGAAAGAAATATAGAGAACCGGAAGAACTAGCTTTTCCGAAATCTTTATAAGCACTAATGACCATATAGTCATCATTTTGTGCAACAAAACGACCAAAATATGCTCCTTGTTTTGGGTCACCGGGAAAAATCTTTTGAGAAAAATTTTGCGATTTTAAAGCATTTACAAACAGTATCAAGATTACTAAAACCCTAAATATCATTTTATTTAAAATTTGGAAATAATATGTTCAATTTCACCTCGAGTAACCTCAATTTGTTTTCTGATAATATTGAAAAAAGCCCTTCGATTTTTTTCGGCGTGCAATGAAATAGGCAATGCACTTTTACGTATTTTTCTAAACCAATCCCTTGTATAATCAATTAATTCATCATTATCAGTCACGATATAATTGGGATTATCATATGCAAAGTATATTTGTTTTAATGTATCTGACTCTATCAACAATATATTATTGGTATGTGATATTTCATTGTGATACATTTCAAATTTTGTATCTATAAGCTCAGGGTCTTGGTTTAATTTGATTTTTTTTCCGGTTTTTGCCATTTTATATACATGATTTATCATCATCAAAAGTTTATCACATAGCATCAACGCATCATTTGGGTCTTTAAAAGCTCCGGATGAAAGGAAATATTTTATTTGATTCAATGTATTGGTAAGTACTCCCTCATTCCACAGCTCAACATTTGGGATTGAATAATACTTATCCATGATAAAATCTATATCATCTTTGATAATATACCACTCACTAAAATCATTCAAATCAAATTTTTTGTCCCTGTAATTATCCATATCCCACACAGTGACAGCATAGATAAAAAATTTGAAATATGTAAGGTCTTTATCTAAAAAATAAAAGAAAAAAGGTAACTCGTTTGTTGCATATTGTATCTTCAAATCCGGTATTGGAGCCGCTACTGCCATAAACATCTTCAAAGGAATGATATAGTCATGAAAAGTATTTATCTTTCTGCTTTTAAAAGGGAATTGAAACCCTATTTTTTTTCTTTTCTCAAAAACCATTTCATCAAAACTAATATCAAACTCTTTCATGATAATCGCCAATTCATCGATGGAATAGCCGCTATCTCCACTTAGTTTTTTATAAACAGACGAATGGCTCAAATGCAGGATTTGAGATAATTTACTTACAGTATCCTTATGATTTCCAAGATACAGTTTTAATTTCTCCGCAAGTTTATAATGATAATTTTCCATTTACGGAGGTTAAATTATGCAATTTTTGGTAAATTCCAAAACAAAATCATGATTTTAACCATTATTTATAATATCAGCTTATTGATTTGGTGATTATTTTTTATAATATTGTGGAATATCTTACATTAATTATAGGTTTTAGGAGTGAGAAATCAAAAATTTGAACTATTAAAAAAAATAAACGTTTATTAGATAGTGAAAATATGAATTCTATCGGCTTTCTATGTTAATATTTGTGTTTTTGTAACTTATAATGAAAATTTAATTTTAAATTTGTAGCATGAATATACCTAATTTTTTAACTTCATTGCGAATTGTTATATCAATCGTTGCTCCATTTTTTTTAATAAATGGTAGCCTGTGGGTTAGAATCATAGCCGGTATAGCGATATTTATAGCTATTTTGACAGACTTCCTTGATGGTTGGTATGCTAGGAAATACAATAAAGTTACAAATTTGGGTAAAATATTGGATCCAATTGCAGACAAAGCACTGGTTTTAATTACATTTTCCGTTTTTGTATATTTGGATGTATTATCTATTTGGTGGATTATCCCTATCTTTATTAGAGAGATATTAGTTACTATTTACAGATTTATTTTCCTTAGCAAAAAAATAGTTGTTGCTGCTGCTAAAAGCGGAAAAATAAAGACGGCAATGCAAATGGTCACACTTGGAATCGCTTATCTTTTGCTAATAACCAGCAAGCATTTTAAAGAGTATTTCTCTGATAATTATCAGTATATACTATATCTCGCTCTTACAATTACCCTGTATTTCACTATAAAATCCGGGGTTTTATTCTTTATAAAAAATTGGAGGATTATTAAAAGGTATCACGAACTACCTTAGAGCAGTCAAGTTTTCTATTTCATACCAAGTACCTATTCTTTAGTTGCATTTCATTTTTTCGTTGAGAGCTAAATGAATAATACGGGTTATGCTGAAAATTATACCTTCTCTTGGTCAGGATTGGACAATTTCACGGCAAAAACCGAGGATTTGAAATAGGTGCATTTTCTTTAAATTAATGTTCCGTTTTTATTAGTTTTGTTTTTACCAATTGATTATAAGAGTACTTGGCGTAGTCGTAATTAATAAAAAACAGATCGCCGCTATTTATCTTAATCCTCTTTGGAAATAAATACTCTTCCGGTATGGAAAATACTAAATCGGTTTCCCCGGTCTGATAGTTAAGTTTAAAAATACTTTGCTCGTTGCAGACTAAATATACTTTATCATTGCTTACATCCTTAACTATATTTTGTCTTTTGCATTTATTATTATTGATTTTAACATTGGAGATAATTTTTCCATCTAAACCCAAATTTAGTATTCTATTATTTGAAAAATCAAATAAAAAAAGTTTATCCTCGATTATGTCAAGGTGAGTATTTACCGGTTTGGATTCGATATTTATGAAATTGCTAATCATATCAAACAAGGAATCAGAAATTGCTAATTTCATTAAATCACCATCCCAATCACCTGCTTCAATTATATTTTCTTTATCAAAATCATAAGAAATATCTGACATTTGAGGATGTGAAATACTATAGTAGTATAGGCTAATGATTCTATTATAGACCTTGTTTACCGAACGGGAATTCAATTCATTAAATACTATAAATATCTTGTGCTGGTTTGTTTTAGAATCATCAAAATAATAATAAACAGCTTTTTGATTATGATTCAGGAAATCTTTAAAAACAGGAGTGTTTTTATATACTAAACAACAAGGTTTTATAAAGTTGTAAAATTTATCTGTTTGATAAATATCATTAAAATAAATATCGCCATCTTCTATTTCAAATTCTTGGCATTGTTCCTTACCAATTAAATGCAATCCTCCCAAACAAGAAATATACAACGATTTATAAGGATAAGACAGTTTTTCTTTTGAAATCAATTTGCCTGAATACTCAAATGTATATAAAAATATATCTTTAAACTCTTTCGACAAAACAACTATGGTGCTATCATATACGAGATAATCTAAAATAATCCAATCCTTTTTGTCAAAAACATAAACAGCTTTACTTTCTATCATTATTTCACTTAACTCAACAGTTACATCTTTTAATGTGATTTTTAAATTGTAAAAACTCTTTCCCTTTTGTGGAATTACTGTATAATC
The DNA here is from genome assembly GCA_027008645.1 of Saprospiraceae bacterium. Taxonomy (GTDB): domain Bacteria; phylum Bacteroidota; class Bacteroidia; order Chitinophagales; family Saprospiraceae; genus JADJGA01. Next base: position 42,126 of record JALVEE010000004.1, on the reverse strand, counting down.
AAAAGCAGCGTATCCAATATGCCGTATATTTAATAGTATTGTATCTTGGTAACCGGTTTGAAACGAAAAATATCCATTGAAATCGGATATTGCAACTATTTTATCATTAGCCAGTATTGTTGCCCCATTTATTACCTGTCCTTTCTCGGAACTTATAATCCCTCTCACTTGTATCGTCTGAGAATAAATTGATTGAGATAAACTCAATATAAATAGATATAAAATATAGATTCTTTTAATCACAACGTGAAGAATTTTCTTAGTGCAATACGCAAAACAGTCAATCATTAAAATCTCAATAATAATAACGATTTTTACTGATAGATGTGTTTGAAAATGATTATTTTCTATTATTTTACTGACGATTTCATAGATGGCTACTCATATTTATCCAATTTTGGGAATATTCCTTTTTCTAAATACTTCAGACAGACTCGAAAATTTACGCAAATATTTCTGGTTAACTCGAAGATTTCACGCTATTTTTCTGGTTGACTCGAAAATTTAATTTAATCTTTCGGGTAAGCAGAAATTAAACTTTGACTACATTGTCAACATAATAAGCTCCTCTACTTTCTTTAGCCCTATTATCTCAATATTAAATCGCTTTTTGTCCAATCCCTTGATATTATTTGCAGAAATAAATATTTTTTCGAAACCTAAACGATTCGCTTCTTTTATTCTTGATTCGATATTCTTCACAGAGCGTATTTCTCCGGATAAACTTATTTCTCCGGCAAAACATACATTTTTAGGTATAGGTATATCTTCAAGTGATGATACCAATGCAGCAATAATAGCGAGATCTATGGCAGGGTCAGCTATTTTAAGTCCTCCTGCAATATTTAAAAAGACATCTTTTTGTCCAAAAAACAAACCCGCTCTTTTTTCTAGAATTGCCAATATCATATTGAGTCTTCTAAGGTCAAAACCGGTAGCTGAACGCTGAGGAGTTCCATAAATTGCCGTACTAACCAATGCCTGAGTTTCTATAAGCATCGGTCTTAGTCCTTCTATCGTTGCCGCAACTGTACTTCCTGAAAAATCTTCACTATTTTGGGAAAGCAAAAGCTCTGATGGATTTTCTACCGGTCTTAGTCCATTAGATAGCATTTCGTAAATACCCAACTCTTCCGTTGAACCATATCTGTTTTTTTGGGTACGAAGTATCCTATAGTTGTAGTTTCTATCTCCCTCAAATTGTATTACAACATCAACTATATGTTCCAATAGTTTAGGTCCTGCGATAGCACCGTCCTTGGTGATGTGACCTACGATAAACACAGGGATTCCGGTTTCTTTGGCAAATCTAAGTATATCCGTAGTACATTCCCGTATCTGTGAAATGCTTCCGGGAGTTGACTCGATAAAAGGAGAAAATGTAGTTTGGATAGAGTCGATTATCATCAAATCAGGAACTAATTTTTTTGCCTGTTTTAATATTGTTGAAAGATTATTCTCTGCTAGAATATATGTATTGTTTTGTTCATTTGACACGCGATTTGCCCGCATTTTTATCTGCTCCTCACTTTCTTCTCCGGTTACATATAATACTGTTTTGTCTATTCTCAAAGCTGTTTGCAATAGAAGTGTTGATTTACCTATGCCGGGTTGTCCTCCGATTAATATCAAAGACCCCGGAACGATTCCTCCTCCCAAAACTCTATTCATCTCATTATCTCCGGATGATATCCTTACCGTTTTACCGATATTGATTTCAGATATCGGCTTTGCTTCTTGATGAAAGGTATTTTCATCTTTTTTCCATACTTTATTGCGTTTATCACGTTCAGTTTCTGCTATAATTTCTTTTTCTTGGTAAGTATTCCACTCACCGCAACTATTGCACTTACCCTCCCACCTTGTAGAAGTACTGCCACAATTAGTACAAACGAATATTTTTTTTGCTTTTGCCATATATTACACAAAGATGATAATATTTTGCCGGTTAGAATAATTAGTTTTTGCTTTTTTGAAATAAATAATTACTATACAACGATACTGCATTTGAGTTTAAGCATTTCCAGACTTTCTTCCGAACCTACTACTGTCATTATATCGCCCAATTCAAGCTTAGTATATCCATGAGTGATGATTACTTCTCCTCTTCTCTCGATAGATAGAATAATCACATCTGCCGGTAGATGTAAATCACGTAAATAAGTGCCGACAATCGTAATATCCCTAACTTCGATATCCAGAGAACTTTGACCTTTGAGTTCACCCAACAACAAGGATGCTGAATGAGGAGATTTTACATACTGCATCAATAGATTTATCATTGCATTTGCAGGATCAACCACATAACAATTAAGTTCCTTGAATTTTTCATAATTTGATCTGTCATTTATCCTTACTATTACTTCTCTCGTACCAAAGTGCTCATATAGAAGTTCGGCAATCCTAAAGTTTTTTTCGTCTGACAATAACAATAAAGCAGCTTCTGCCCTATAGGTATCCAGAGAATTCATAACATCCATATCAATTCTATCAATACTAATTACCTCCAAGTCATCTATATGGCCTACGTCTTTTTCAGGTAAAAATGTCGCTATTTTTACATTCCACCCATTGTTTTCCAAATTTCTTGCTATGGCGTGAGATTGTGTTTCATATCCAAAAATGATAAGGTTTTTAATTCCGTCAAATTCGTGGTCTTGAGCTCGAAGATGTGCTTCCCCAACTTTCAAAATTGACAATTTAAACAAGGGGGGACCGATTATTTGACTTAATACAATCACAGCTATAATAATTGTAAAAGCATCATTTCCCCACTCCGGATATTTTTCATGGATTTCTGTTGCAAGACCGATTCCTATTCCTGCTTGCGTCAAGTAGGGAAACCAACCGTATTTAATATGCAATTTAGGGTTTCCGGCTGCAAGACCTCCAAAAATACTACCGATATATAATCCGATAGTTCGTATCAAAAACAAAACCAATGCTATTTGCCAAACTTCCAAAAACAAATCCAATGAAAGAGAAGCACCCGTCAAAGTAAAAAATACAACATAAATCCAAGTTCCGTTATTATGCAATATACTGCTAAATTCAAGCTTATTCTTAGTAAAATTGGTGATATAAAAGGACGCTAAAAGTACAATCAAAATCGGTTCAACAAAAAATTCTATACCAAAAGAATAATAACTCCACTCGAGTAAATATTCAGAAATTATAAATGCAGAGTATCCCAATAAAAGCAAAAGCAAAGTCTTTAGAAATTGGGGTAGTTTAAACGAAAAGACAATCTGCATTATCTTAGCCATCACGTATGCTAAAATAACGGCAACAATAAGCTCAAACAATATTACTACAAGTAATTTTATATCCACGGGGATTTGCTCAATCACACTCTGGGAAACAGTAAAAACAATGGCAAACAATACAACAACTAATACATCAATCAAAACAATTACTCCAATAGCAGTAGAAACAAATGGTCCTTTTGCCCTCATTTCTTTTATTATAGCAATAGCAGATGAGGGTGATCTTGCAATAAAAATCGTAGCCAATAGTGATGAAATAGCCAATTTGACACTATAACTAAAATCTTTCATGAAAGGAATATAATCCGACAAAAGATATATTCCAAAAGCACTTACAATCATAGTCATCAAAAGCTGAAAAAAAGTATTGTACTTTATACTTTTCAAACTGTCTTTTAGTTCCTCCAAATGCAATTCGTTTCCCGCTGCCATGGCGATAAATGCCAAGGAAATATCAAGAAGAAAGCTAAGTTGATGCAGTGAATCATGAGATATGATTTTCAAAATATATGGACCGACCAAAACACCTGTAAAAATCAAGCCACTGATAAGAGGAAAATGAATCTTTGTAAAAAACTTGGATATGGATTCAGATGCAAATGCTATTACGGCAAATGTCACTATTGGAATAAATATTGCTAAATCTATACTCATGTTTTGAAATTATTGATTTTTTTAAAGAGTAAAATAACAGCTTTTCACTTCCATAACCAAAAGTTGTCAAATACTCATTAACACAACAAAGAAAAGAGACAAATGTTGCAATTGCAAATTCATGATATTCTATTAATCTTTGTTGTAAAACCAATTCATTTCATTTACTCCTTGTCTGAAAAGCGATTGGTTTATGCTTTTGACTTTACTGTTAATATCATCGACTTTGTATTTTTTCAAGGAAAAAGGATAAACTGCAAAGACATCTTTACCTATTATCAAAGCGTGATTCACATAACTTGCAGAAACTAATGGACGTATATCATTTGACAAAGAGAAAATATTTCGTCCGTTACTATAGTAATCAATATTATCCTCTACTTTAAACACTTCTTGAATCAAGCTGGGCGCAATATCGATATGACTTGTTTGTTTATCGATTTGTTCAGGCGATTTACCCGGCAAATACATAATCAGAGGAACATTGGTTTGGTATTTTGTAAAATTACTGCCGTGTCCCCAGTAGTTTTCTCTGTTGTCATTAAATTCTTCTCCGTGATCAGAAGTAATAATTACTATTGTATTGGTATCTATCTTGTTTGTTCTCAATGTTATAATTATTTCATTAACCATACTGTCCACATAATTAATCGCATTTTTATATGCATTGATATATGGTCTGGGATCGGTATTATTATTTACTAATCCCATATTTATTTTTCCTGCAGAACCAAATTTTTCTCTATTTTCCGGATATGAGTATGCGTGATGAGTTGAGGTATAAAAAATAAAACCAAAGAATGGTTTAGTTCTATTTTTTTCAATAAAGTTAATAAACCGTTTGTTCATATCTTTATCTTTTTCCCAATCTTTATTACCTTTAAATTTTTCGTACATATCTATATTATTGAATATTGCTGCCGAAAGTTTAAATCGTGTAAAATTGGAATGTGTAAACACACCAAAAGAATAGTCATTTTCTTTTAAAAGATCAATCAAAACCGGGTTATCAATGATAGAACTATTTGCCTTTACCGCATCCCAATAAGTGGGGTGAATACCGTAAAACATACCAAATATACCTGATGTTGTCGAGTTTCCTGTACTTAAATGGTTTTTTGCATAAATGGATTTTTTTGAAAACTTATAGATATTTGGAGAAATAATACTATCCATCATATCAAATCGCCAACTCTCCAATACGATATAAATGATATTGGGCAAGCTATCTTTTTCAATCTTTGATGATATTTGTTTTTTAGGATAATTAATAGAAGAATTCTCCTTTGAAACCTTAGCTAATTTGTCTCCAAGACCTAAGTTTTTCCCAATATTTCCATGCTTTTTCACAAAACTACTTGAAGTAATCGGAAAATACAGTGGCAATCTGGGGCTTATACTTGTGATATCTGTTCTGTCATTGGCAAAAGCATAAATATGTATAATCTGACTGAAAACAAACATAAGAGATACCGGAATCAATAGATACAAGAATCTACTACTCATATTTTGTGCATACTTAATAATATAATACTCAACAAAGAAAACAAACGCTAAAACCCCAATACCAAACATCAAAATACCTGTAGTAAAACCAAAGTTCTCAAAATCTATAAAAAACAATTCAATGAAGAAAAGATTTATATGAAAACGATAAATATTATATACTATACCGTCCAAAACTAAATAGTATAAAAACAAAGATGTTATTAGCCAAAACAGAAACAATGACATCCTTCTGAAATACGACAATAATATCGCCGGTAAATTCAAAGCAAATAAGACAATAAAATAATATCCAAAGCTTAAAAACACTAAGTATAATATGTTTGGCGTATTAAATGAAATGCCGGACAAATACCTTGTCAGAACAAGCCCCACCAATGGCAAGTTCAAAAGCAATGCTTTTAATACTATGGATACTACTTTTTGTTTTTTGCTCACAATACAAAGATAGGAAAATAAACCAATTCATTTGTCTCTTTAATACCTCACACTAAAATCATCAAAATATGTTACCGCATCGGCTTTTGTCCATAAACCAATTTTTCCCTTCTTGCTAAAGGTATTATCCCTTACTTGGAATATTTGTTGACCATTGAGTGATACTGTAAACAAATCATTTACTACCGTTAATTTCAATGTGTTCCATCCTTTTCCCAAATGCTTGACATCAACTCCGTATGTTCTACCCTTTCCCAATACCGGTAAATCCGTACGATTGCCATTTTTAACTTTATATAGCACGACATTGTCTTCAAGCGGGTTTGCCCTTACTACATAATAATTGTTCTTATCGGTAAATCTCCAGATAAAACCTCCACCTTGATCCATATCTCCATCAATTGCTTTCATTTTTACCTCCAATTCTACATTTTTCACACTTAAATCATCAAAAACGACATCGTTGAAATGATAATTTGGTCTGTCTTGAGATAATTGAGCCAAAACTTTATTTCCGGCATCTTCTACAATCTTCCATTCAGTAATCTTACCTCTTCCGGTAAAATACTGAGACCAATGTTCCGGTAATTTCCCTGTTTCTTCTCCTTCAAAATTAAAAATAGTATCACTATTTGCAGTCAAGTCTTTTTTCACAATTACCGGTTTTTCCCCAGATTTAGTGGGTTTGCAATTATAAAATACAGAAGCGCTTAATAAAATAATCAATATCGTTTTCATTTTGGATAATTTTATTTAATTTATGCTAAAATAGCTATTTTTATCGACTCTTTACCATTCTATAAAATATTTTACAAAATCGTTAGTAGAATTTTTTATTTCCACTGCTGTCCCCGACTCTTGTATTTTGCCTTCGTTTATTACAACTATATTGTCAGCTATTGCAAATGCTTCAAGATGATCATGAGTAACATATACTATCGTCAAATTGTATTTTTCCTTTATAGAAACGATATAGTCCAAAATCTTTCTCTTGGATTTTACATCCAAACTAGCCAAAGGCTCATCCATCAAAAGTATTTTGGGTTTTAGTGCCAAAGCACGGGCGATAGCGACCATTTGCTGTTGCCCTCCCGACAATTGATGAGGAAATTTTTGCAAGGAACCATTTAATCCAAACAAAGATAAGATCCCCTTTACTTCTCCCTCAACTTCGCTTTTATTCATATTTTTCAATCCAAAAGCAATATTTTCATAAACTGTCAAATGCGGCCAAAGAGCCAAATCTTGAAATATATATCCCAGTTGCCTTTTACCGGGGGCAACAATTATTTTATTTGCTACGGATGCTTTGAGGTTTTGGATATAAATCTCTCCCTTGTCAGGCACTTCCAATCCTGCGATTAGCCGCAATATTGTGGTTTTACCGCTACCTGAGCTCCCGAGTATGTACGTAATCTTATTCTTTTCTATTTCCAAGTTTAGATTATCCAACACTCTATTTTCGGAGTACCAATGGCTGATATTTATTAGTTTAATAATTGACATTATACTTTGCAATAATTTTCTTAAATATAAAAAACAATAACGAAACAAGTAAAATTGTAACCAAAAACACTATCAAAGCCATTGAACTTGTCAGGGATTCAGTAGCATTTGCCATTATAGTAAAAACTTTTATCGGCATTATCTCTGTCCCCGGTGGATAAACCATAATGCTTGTTCCCAAATCACCAAAGCAAAACAAAAAATTGATAATAAATGAGGCAAATATAGCGGGTAAAACCAATGGAATTACGATTTTTTGTATTCTTTTGAAAAAACCTATCCATTGAATAACGGCTGCTTCTTCCATGGATTTTGGCATTTGTTTAATTGAGTTCCCAATTAATTTTGCAGAAATAAATGAATACTTACCCACATAGCCAATAATCAATATTCCGAAACTCGAATATATAAAATTCAAAAGGCTGTTATTATAAAACTTTATCAATGCGATTCCAAATATGGTCGAGGGAATAGCAAATAATACCAAAAGCATCATATTCATTAGTTTTTTATTGAGAATTTCTGAATAATACGCTGCTACAAAGCCTATAAATACTGAAATAATCGAACCAATAACAGCTAATAAAACAGAATTGCCAATAGTGGGAAGTAATAAAAATATTGCCTCCATAAACTTTGAAGTACCGGTTTTAAAAGATTGATAAACCAGAATTGAAACCGGTATAAATACGGTAAACACAACAGCAAAAGACAATATTATATAACTAAATACGACTATTTTCTTTGAACTGTAAAGCTTCACTTCTCTACCTCTTGTGCCGATAGAAAGAAAAACGGAGTCTGATATTCGCTTTCTTTCCGAAACAAGTAGAATAACGCAGATAAATATCAATAACAATGATTGCAACATTGCTAAATTGTGATTGTAAAATGCGGAAAATTGCGTGAAAATCTCGGTGGTAAATACCCTAAATCCGAGAAATGCCGGCACTGAAAATTCAGAGATGCTAAAAATCAATATCAATACAAAAGATGTGATAATAGAAGGGCGGATCAAAGGCAATAGTATTTTGAAAAACATATCTTTAAAGCTCCCCATCAAAAGAGCGGACTCTTCCATTTGCTTTGATATATTTGATAATGCCGAACCGATTATAAGTATTGATAATGGAGAATAAATAGTACTGTGTACCAATATCATACCGAAAAAAGAATATGTTTTTTCAAAAATTGAAGTATTATAATCAAAAATCAAAACAGAGATGTCTTTCCAAGCTACTGCCAATATATATGGAGATATAAACAAAGGGATTAATATCAACAATCTAAATACATTTCTGTATTTTATATCAGATTTGTACAATGAAAACCCTAGGACTATGCCTATAAAAGTGGAAATCAAAGCAACAATTCCGGAAACAGCCAAACTTTTGAGCAACAATAGAAACAAATCCCTATTTATTGAGGCAATACTCTCCGGAAAATTGGTGCCAAAAAAAGTTAAGACGACAATGTTCAATACGGGTAAAACCAGTAAAAGCAATACCGGTAAAAGCACTATCGTGTATAGCAAATTAGACGATATGGATTTATTGTGACTGATTATCATTATTTTCTTTCAACCCAAGCTTTCAAATATTCTTGAATGCTTTCAAGCTTTCCGGCTGTTTTATTATAATCTATATTCATCGGCTTAATATTGTCTAAGGAAAGTACACCATCAGGTAGTTTTACACCGTTATGTAGCGGCATTTGTGCACAGGACTTTGCCAAAGCAATTTCAGTATCTTCACTTAGCAGATAGTCAAATAATTTTTTAGCATTATCTGATATTTTAGCTTTTTTGATTAAGCTTACGGTATTGGGCATTATAAGAGAACCTATTCCCTTTTGATCCAAAAAAACCACACCGATATTAGCACCTTCCTTTATTGCCTCATTAGCATCATCGGTATCTGTAAGACCACAATACACCTCCCCTTTCACTACTCGTCTTTTCACATCTCCGTTACTCGAAGCTATTACAAGGTCATTGGCTTTCAAGTTTTCCAAAAACGACTTTGCCCTTTCGTCTCCAATCACCGAAAACAGTGCTGCCAGATGAAAAGTTGTTGTACCAAACAGAGGATTTGCAATAGCAACTTTCGCTTTATATTTTTCATCTGTCAAATCAAAGACAGATTGAGGCACGTCATTGTCCTTAAGTAATTTTTTGTTGTATATCAATACTCTTGCTCTAGCAGAAAAACCCGTCCAGAAATTATCCTTATCCTTAAATACATTATCGATTCCTTTCGCTGCTTTTGAGGTATAAGGATATAGTATGTTTTTGTTTTTCAAGACAGCGGTTCTAAGCGGATCACCACTCCAAAACACATCACATTGAGGATTGTCTTTTTCAGCTATAAGCCTATTCAATATACCTGTTGATTTGGTCTCTTCCGTATCATATACGGCCTTAACTTTAATCCCCGTTTTCTTTTCAAATTCTTTTAATACCGGTTCTGAAAACACCTGATCTACCGTCGTATAAACCACTATGGAATTGGAGTTTTGCTCACAACTTATTGCTAACATTATGGTAAATAATAAAATTATAATTGATGTTCGTTTCATTGTAACATGTTTTATTACTCAAATGTAGTGCAATAATAGCAAATTAACTAAACCTTCTTCCACTCGTACCCTATAATATTTCTTTTCTCACGGCTGAATTCTATACCGATAAGATAAATATTTTTAAAGTCCTGATATTTCTCCCAATATTTTTTTTCTTTGATTTGTTTTAAAGCTTTACCGGTAGCTTTTTCTGCAAGTTTAAATTCAAAAACAAACACATTATCTTCAAGTTTTGCCGATAAATCCATTCTGCCGAGATTGGTAATATCTTCAGGGATAATATCCAGACCTATACTTGCAAGGTAGGAATATACTACACTTCCATAATATCCTTCATATTCGTATAGCTTACTATTGGTGAAATTGTTGTATGGTATGGATGCAAACAGAGAAAAAAGAACATCTTTTAATCCATTCAAATCGGCATTTCGTAACATTTTCAGTATGCTTTTTTGGTGTTTTAACTTTTCTGTTGTTTGAGTTGTCAAATAGTTTATAAAGAGATTGTTTAGCGATATACTTATTTCTTTATTTGGAATCTCCAATTTGTATTCTATTCCGAAAACATCTTCAATCTTTTCAGTAATTGTCAAGTAGCCCGATTGCCATAGCAAAGCAACCAATTCTATTCTTTCAATATCAAAAGTATTAAGAATTTCTTTACTGGCAACAAAATTTTCCAATTCCGGAATATAATAATTTTGGGTTTTGAGCATATCTATCAGAAATGAAGGGTTTCCTGTTTCCCACCAATAGTTACTATATTCAAAATTTTTATCAATAAATAAAAGGATATCAAATGGATTATAAACTTTATCGCCAAGGTAATAATATCCATTATACCATTTTTTTATTTTTTCCATATCTACTCCACGCAAATGTTTTTTAAAAACAGTTAATAAATCATCATGCGTATAACCACAAATAGTAGCATATTTTTCATCCAATGTAATATCGTTAAGGTTGTTCAGTCCACTAAACAGATTCATTTTCGAGAATTTGCTTACTCCGGTGATAAATACGAACCTGATATAAGCATCATTATCTTTTATCACAGCGTAAAAATCTTTCATAGCATCCCGCATCTGACGGGCAACTTCTTTGTAGGTGATATTATCAAGAATTGGCTTATCGTATTCATCGATAAGTATTACTACTTTTTGGTTGTATTTTTCACTTGCTTTTTGAATCAGTTCTTTAAAGCACTCTTCGGGATCAGATGATTGACAACTGATACCAAGAGCTTTTTCTGCATCTTTTAAAGTGCTATTCAGTCTTCTATTTAATTTATCAATTGTTTTTATTACTCCCGAACCCATACTTATTCTCAACACCGGATACTTTACTTTCCAATCCCATTTGTCATAAATATACAATCCCTTGAAAAGCTCTTTGTTGCATTCAAAAATCTCTTTGAGTGTATCCAAAAACAAACTTTTACCAAACCGGCGGGGGCGGGAAAGAAAATAATAACCTGCTTTTTGAATCAAATTATATGCAATTTCGGTTTTGTCAACATAGACAAAGTTTCCTTCTATTATTTTGCTTAATGTTTGTATTCCGATTGGTAGATATTTCATAAAAAATGCTTTTGAAATGCTAATATACGAAAAAATAATCATATTGAGATTGGATGTATTTCGTTTTTTATGGTTTTTATCTGTAGCGTTAGAAAATGGAAAAAATAAAGTACGGTAGAGCGCACTAAATATAAATAGAAAATGAAGTTTATTCCTTATTGTGCTCGCAAACCTTATAGGCTTTATAGGTTTTATGCTATCATATACTTTTGATCAGCAAGATGTTAAATAATCCAAATCATCCAACTGACTGTGCCTTGTTAAATCAAAATTTGACGGTACCACCGATACATATCCATTGGCAATAGCCCATAAATCAGTATCTGTTGAATCTTTTTCCAAACTCTCAAACCTACCTGTTAACCAGTAATACGGTACTCCCCTTGGGTCAATCGATTCAGAAAATTCTTCTACCCATTTTCCTCTTGATTGTCTGCATATTTTTATACCCTTAATGTCTTGTAACGGAAGATTGGGAATATTGACATTCAATAATAATGACTGTTTGCCTTCAAAATTAAGAACCCTCTTGATGATTTTCTCAATATAATATTTGGAAGCAGTAAAATCAGCCTCCGACGAAAAATCGTCTAATGAGAAACCTATTGATTTTTTTCCTTCAATAGCACCTTCCATTGCAGCTGACATAGTACCGGAATATAAAATGTTTATCGAAGTATTAGCCCCGTGATTTACTCCGGACAAAACAAGATCTACAGTTCTGTCTTTTAACAGAATATCCTTAGCCATTTTGACACAATCTGCCGGTGTTCCCGTGCACATCCAAGATTCCACATCGTCAAAAACTTCTACCTTTGTCAATCTTAGCGGAAATTTGATAGTGACAGCGTGGCCTTTGCCCGATTGTGGTTTATCAGGAGCAACTACAACCACTTCTCCCAAGGTCTTTGCCACTTCAACAAGGGCTCTCAAACCTTTTGCAGAGATGCCGTCATCATTCGAAATAAATATTAATGGTTTACTCATCGTTTTGACTTTTTGTGATTTTATTTCCCTTAATCTTTAACTTTCCTTTCTTAAAAAGACGCTTTAACATACTCGCATTTTTATTTCGATTCAAGAAAGTATCAATATATAATATATCATCAATTCCGGTATTATTATCAAAAACCAAATCGTTTATTTTCCGTGTAAATAGTTCTAATTGATTTATTGAATAGTTATCATCATCCACCCCTTGACAAATATCACAAATTTTACAGGATTTTTTTAATTTTTCACCAAAATAATTCAAAATATATTTCTGGCGACACTTTGAATAGGTTAAATACTCAAATATTGAGTGAATATTGTTTTCTAATCTTTCTTTTCTAAAAACCAATTCTATTTCATTAATCAAAGAAAAATCTTTATTTATAAAGCTGATATTAAAATCTGATTTTTGTCTTTTGTAGTCAATTAATTTCTTTTTTGTATAATATTCTAATACTTCAATAATCTCATCTTTGTCAATACCGGTTATTTTGGATATCTTATCTTCCGATATTCCGGTCAGGGTGATGAAGACAGCTTCATAATTCAATATTATTTCTTTAAAAATCAGGTATGCTGTTTTATCTGTATTTTTTATTTTTTCCAAAAAACCGGATTCAAATTTTATCTTCAATTCACTATGGATATTTCTAATAGGGATATTGAGTGATATCAAACCGTATCTTTCCAATTCACCAATACATTTATAAGACTTGAATCTATCTATGCCGTTGTATTTAAAGAAATCATAAAGGTCAATTATTTTGCTTATACTGGATTTATTGGAAATGTCAATATCCAAATATTTCAGGAGATTGTAATAAGTAGTACGGATATCTTTTAAGCCGGGAAATGTATCAATATTATTTTTGTTTAAAACCTTCAGGTCATTTTTAGTATAAAGAATAACTGCATTTGACTTTTTACCATCCCTTCCGGCTCTTCCCGCTTCTTGATAGTATTCTTCAATGCTCGTTGGTAAATCGAAATGCAGTACAAATCTGACATTGGATTTATCTATCCCCATACCAAATGCCGTAGTGCTAATTATTGTTCTGATTTCGTCATTCAACCATTTCAATTGTACTTTATGCCTTTCGGAAGAATCCATGCCGGCGTGATAATACATCACATTTTCACCGCTTCTTGCTAAGTAATCAGCCAAAAAAACCGTACCTTTTCTGCTTCTCATATATATGATACCACTTCCTGAAAACTCCTTAAGCAAAAGACTTAATACCTTGAGCTTTTTCTCGGTCTCAATAACTGCAAATGTGATATTTCTTTTGAGAAAACTTCCTTTTGTTATTGCCGGATTATCCAATTCCAAATACTTAATGATATCATCAAGAATCTTTTTGTTTGCCGTAGCCGTGAAAGCGGAAATACGTATATGGGGAAATAATTCTTTGATATTTGCTATTTTTTGATATTGTGGTCTGAAATCATAACCCCATTGTGAGATACAATGCGCTTCATCCACGGCAATATAGCTCAATTTAATAGTCCTGAGAAGATTTCTGAATGACTCGCTTTGCAGTTTTTCCGGCGAAATATACAATAGTTTTAACTCACCGTTTTCCAATTTTCGCATAACAATATTCCGCCGGTTTTTATCAAGACCTGAATGCAAACCTTCTGCAGGAATATTTAGAGATTTGAGTCTTTGGATTTGATCGTCAATAAGAGCAATTAGTGGAGAAATAACTATACAAGTACCATCAAATATCAAAGCAGGTATTTGATAACACATAGATTTGCCGCCCCCGGTAGGAATCAACGCTACAGTATCCTTTTTTCCAAGAATATCCCTGATAACAGTCTCTTGATTGGGGAGGAATCTTTCATAGCCCCAATACTTTTTTAATATTGATATTGCCCTTTTCATTATATACCTGCAATATACTCATATCATTTGGCTTTTCAACAAAAATATTAATATATCTATCGGCAAATGAATATCAAACATCGTTTAAACCCGAAAGGTGCATTTCATTTTTTCGCTTTTTACAAGAAGTTTTGTTGATGTGGGCAACATTACGTACCTATGGCACGCATTTTAGTTGGTTAATAGCTTTTTTTACCCATATTTTGTGCCTAACGGCACATTGGTGTTAGTATATAGAAGCAGTTTCAACCCTCGTAAGGGAGGGTTGAGGTGGATTCTAGAACCTAGGACAAGAAACCGATCTACTATACCTAAATGGATTACCGCTATTCAATGTATAAACAAAATTAACAAATGAAATTGCATAATAGTCTTTAATTTTAGCGCCTCCCCTGACTTCTCCTTTTCTTCGTTCTAAGACCGTATTATTTCCGTAATATTCATTTGTTCTATCTGCTAATTCTGCTGCCAATTTACCATTTGTTCTTACCAATTCGTAGTAGTTGATATAATCTCCGCTGACATCATCTATATAATCTGTATTTGTCCTTCTCCAGCCCAATTCAACCGATATTGTTACTGAATTATTCAATCTTATTTTTGCACCTATGCCAAATACCATACTTATATCATATAATTTGTATTTTCTTTTATCAGGATGCAATCTTGAACCTTGTCCTTCCGTACCAAGAGGTTGCAGATACACCCATTCTCCATTATATTTTGTTTTAGGATTAAATGAAAATGCGTTCACTCCAGCAAAAATAAACGGATTCACTACATGATTTATACCGAAAATATTGTACTCTCCCTTGGCATTAAATTCATAAATATTGGTCTTAAAACTAAGATTTCTCTCCTTTTGCCACTGAATATCCGATTTGCTATCACTAGCTGATAATGTAGTTGCTCCAAGAGAAACTTTTGTATTTAGAAAACGATTAAAATAATAGCTGTAAAATACTTGGATAGCAGGGTGAGACTGGGAAATATACGATTTTACATTTTTAACACTCAGGTCACCGTCATAAGTAGCTATACCAATACCAATACCAACTTCAGATTTTTGAGCGTAAATATTTGCTACAAAAAATACAAGCAATGAAACAATTAATAATCTCCTCATTTTAAAACATTTTTATTTCTTAAAATTCATCCCTAAACACAAGCACTAATATATTAACACTTGTTATTGAAATGCAAAAATATTAAATAAATATATAATATATAGTTTTTCAAAGGTTTTTTTTACGATTTATCCATAATTCCCGAAAAACATATACACAAAAGCCGGTAAAGCAGGAATAAACTAAAATTTTTTTCTTTTATTGTGATTTAACCCGTATTATTCATGGGTTTTTGTGGTGAGTGTTCAAAATACCAATAGCAAAGGCAATTTATTTTTCGCTTTTGCTTCCTTTTACCTATTTATCTGATAATTTCTAACTAAAAATACTCCTTATTTATACTATTTCTTGTCATTATTTCGTCATTAAGAAAAAAAAACGGTAAAATGAAGAAAGTTATATTATCAATACTGTTAATCATAACAGGTGCAATTATAGGAATATCCTGGAGAGCCAATGAAGACGCCAAGAAAAGATGTGAAAACAGAGTCGAAAATCAAAAGTTATTAGCAAAAAATAATACGGCAACAAATAGTGAATCGAATATCAAAGATTCGCTCAATGTCCACAACTCTGCTCCTGATATATCTCCGGTTAATATCATTCAACAATATGAAAAGGGTGTAATCGGGCTATTCAAAAAATCTTCTGCATCTGTCGTATATATCACAACATCTGCGTATAAACAGGATTATTGGTCGAGAAATGTATATGAAATACCGGTGGGATCGGGATCGGGATTTATATGGGATGACAAAGGGCATATAATCACCAATTATCATGTTATAAAAGGGGTGGATAAGGCTGAAGTAACATTGAGTGATCACACGTCATGGCAAGCCACATTGGTTGGTGTTGCAAAAGAAAAAGATATAGCGGTATTAAAAATTGATGCTCCAAAAGAAAAACTTATCGCAATAAAAAAAGGTAGTTCTAATAATCTGATTGTTGGACAATTTGTAATGGCTATAGGTAATCCTTTTGGCTTGGATCATACTCTTACTACCGGTGTGATAAGTGCTTTGGGCCGAGAAATACAATCCCAAGCCCAGATTCCTATCAGAGATATTATACAGATAGATGCAGCTATTAATCCCGGTAATTCCGGTGGTCCTTTACTCAATTCTTCCGGTAGATTAATCGGTGTCAATGCCGCTATTTACAGCCCTTCCGGTGCTTCTGCCGGCATTGGTTTCGCCATTCCTGTTGATGTGGTAAAATGGGTTGTTTCAGACATTATCAAATACGGAGAAGTAAGAAGACCCGTCTTAGGTGTCGGTATGATGCCGGATTATAGAGCCAAGGCTTATGGTATCACTGACGGTGTGGTGATATCATATGTATTCCCTGACTCACCTTCTGAAAAATCTGGATTACACGGTACTACCAAAAACAAGCTGGGTGATATTATATTGAAATTAAACGATGACAATATAAATGATAGCAATGATTTGGTCTTGTCCCTTGAAAAATACAAACCCGGTGAGACCATAAAACTAACGATTCAGCGAGACGGCAAACGGTTTGTAGTTGATTTAACTCTCGGTGCTTCTAATTAAATTTATGAGCAACTATCATCAAAGGGTATATCGGTTAACGCAAAAAATTCCGAGAGGTAAGGTTTGCACTTACGGTATAATTGCCAACTTCCTGGAACTTGGTTCAGCCAGAATGGTAGGTTGGGCATTGAATAAAAGTTTCTCTCAAGGTATGTCTGTTCCTGCCCACAGGGTAGTCAATCGCAAAGGTGAATTGTCGGGTAGAAACCATTTTCCTACTCCTGATATGATGCAAAAAATGCTGGAAGCAGAAGGAATAGAGATAAAAGACAATAAGATTGTGGATTTTGAGAGTAAAGTATGGTATCCGGAGAATTAATAAAAACGAATTATCATAATGACCGGAAGATTTCTTCCCTTTCACTTTTTGCTTTTTAAGGAATTCCTACAGAACAATCACCAACTTAATCTTCCATATTTTTCCCTAACAATCAGAACTATATTCCCTCTCCTTTTCCTGTATTTTAAAATAGAAAGTGAGGGCTTGGAAAAAAATTAATTTTTTTTTAATTTTTTTGCAGCACATCGTATCCCAGCTGCATCTTGATAGCGAGTTTTGGTTTTAAATCCTGTGAATGATAACAAAACTTTCATTATTTGATTTTAGATTGAGTTATCTGATAATGAAAGTAAATCTATAAAATAGTTCTATGTCGTTTTTTGTACTAATTAGTTTTGTTTGAATTAACAACTCGTGTAAGAGACAATTTAGAAAATTCAACAATGTACGTTTTAGTTAGTAGTTAGGAGGTGAGTTCAACACTCACCTCTTTTTTTTGTAAATATTATTTGCCTTTATTATTTAGCTGCTTTATTTCCATATTTTTCAATAGCCATTTTTATAGCATTGTACAGATTCACTTCCCCACCGGATACACTTAAATCTTTGAAATCTGCAACTTTCTTATTCTCTGTTCCGGGAACATACACTTTTAAGTTTTTCTTAACTGATGATTCCATCAATATTTTCTTAATTTGTTTAGCAGACAATCCTGGGAAATATGATTTTAGCACAGCTGCTACTCCTGCAACAACAGGTGTAGCCATACTTGTACCTTGATAGCTTGCATAAGTGTTTTCAGGTGTTGTCGAATAAATTGCAACACCGGGAGCAAAGAGATCGACTTCTTCTTTACCGTAGTTAGAGAACGGCGCTACAAAGAAACTATCGTTTTTATATGAATTCGCTCCTATATCCATCCAACTTTTTGCGTGTTTTCTGCAAAACCACATTCTCTTTTCAAATTTATCAGTAGGATAGTGGGTAACCACGTCATTGTTTTCAGAGCTATTTCCGGCAGCATGAATCATCAAAACTCCTTTCTTTTCTGCATACCTTACAGCTTTGTCCACAGCTTTTTTATCCCATGAATAACTTTTACCAAAACTCATATTGATGATGCTGGCTCCATTATCCGCAGCATATCTGATGCCATTTGCGACGTCTTTATCCCTTTCGTCTCCATTTGGAACTACTCTAACAGCCATTATTCTAACATTGTCTGCTATTCCGTCCATACCTATACCATTGTGTCTTACGGCAGCAATAGTGCCTGACACATGTGTTCCGTGACTGGCATCAGGACCTTTCACATCGGGATTTCCATAATATCTTTCGCTTGAGTCCAAATAATTGTCACCTACAATTTTCCTTGCATCATAGTCTTTATTATAATGGTAAAGTATTTGCTCTGAAAAATAATCAATTGGTCTCTTAAATGTTTTTATAACCATGTTTCTCACATCTTCGATAGATTTGATATCGGGCATATTTCTCACTCTTTTTATAAAATTTACTCCTTGTTCTACCAAGGTATCTTTCGAAACATCAAGACTGTCAATTTTATCAAACCCAATACCTTGCTCTTTCATTTGTTTCTCCACGAGTTCTAATTTATGCAAAGCCAAATCTTTCCTTTCCTTATATTTCGCCACTTTTTCAGCTGCTTTACGCCTGTTTTCTTCCAATTCTTTCTTAGCTTTCATGTAAATCGCATATTCCTTTCTTTGCTTTTTAGTTAGTTTTTTAGGGTCGGCTTTATCGTATTTGTACTCATAAGCTTTTACTATTCTGGCTACCTCAAGATTGTCGTGATCTACATTCCTACCGTCAGCTCCTCCTATAAAATTCCAGCCATATACATCATCAACATAACCATTTTTGTCATCATCTTTTTTGTTTCCCGGTATTTCACCCGGGTTGTGCCACATAATATCTTTAAGATCTTCGTGCATATAGTCAACTCCTCCATCGATAACAGCAACAATAACAGGAACACTTTTTCTGCCTTTCAATAATTCCGCATAAGCTTTTTTAGCACTAATTCCGGGTACACTATCTGTAGTATAATCCAATAACAACCAGTCTTTGGAAGCTGTTTGTGCCTGAATAGTAAAACTAAAAACTGTAAAAATCAGTAATGTTATAATATTTTTCATCTTTGTATGATTTAATAATTTAAAATAAAGTTTGCAAATATAGAAATTATTAATTAAACTTTAACCTAAATACGCTTAGTAGTTAATTATTTCATAAAAAAACTAAATTATTACTCAGCATATAATCAATCTTCGTTTCTTTGTGTTTAGATAGCGTCCGCACAAAAACAGACACTATATATAGACCTTATGAAGAAAATTATTTTTAAAATATTAATTCTTACTATTACGGTATTTCTTATGCCTATTCTTTTGTCGTCACAAGAAAACGCCGACACAAGTTCGACTGATGAAATATTGATATATAATTCTGATAACACAAAAATTATCAAGGATAATGACCAATTTATTAGACATCTGAACGGCAATGTCAAAATCTACCATGACAGCACATTCTTTTTTGCAGATACCGCTATTGTAAATGGAAAAAAATTATTTGCATATGGTAATATTGTGATTATTCAACACGATACTATCAAAATATTTAGTGATACTTTGATATATGACGGTGACTCGCTTAAAGCCGAATTAATAAGTCGAGTCGTTATGGAAAATGGTGAAAAGACACTTAAAACCGACCATCTGTATTATGATGTACACAATAAAATCGGACGATATAATACAGGTGCGGTATTGAGCCAAAAAACATCGGAACTCACTTCGATAAATGGTGTTTACTATGTTAACCAAAATAAGATAAAATTTAGTGATTATGTATCGGTCAAAGACTCTTCATTTGTATTGCATACCGATTCATTAGATTTTGATACCGATAAAAGGATTGCATATTTTCTAACCAAAACTTTAATCGAACAAGACAGCTCCATTATTTATTGTGAAGACGGTTTTTACGACATAAAAACAGGAAATGCCCTGTTTGAAAAAAACATGACTTACAAGAAAAATGATGCTGCTGCAATAGCTGACAAACTTCATTATATTGACAGCCTTTCGGAGTATATATTGATGGGAAATGCAGAGTACAAAGAAAATGACATATTTGCAAAAGCAGATACCATAATTCACAATACAAAGAAAAACACCAGTATGCTTATCGGTCATGCTAATTTCAAAAGCAAAACTCAATCGGCTACTGGAAAAAGAATATTGTATAATCACGATACGGAAAGCTTTATAGCCAAAGGAAGATCCACAATCAATGATAAAGAAATTACAATAACAGCTGATAATACCGATTATTCTAAAAAAACAGGAAAGGGGTTTGCATCAGGCGATGTGATTTTTATCGATACAATATCCAATATTGTGATTAATAGCTCCAAGATGTTTATAGAGAAACAAAGCAATTATATGCTTGCTTATGGGGATTCTACTAAGAGATTACTTATGTTTTTTATGGACAATGAAGATACAACATATCTATCTGCCGATACCTTGATTTCTATGGATTATATCATTAATGAAGATACAACGAAAGTACTAAAAGCATTTTATAATGTCAGAATCTACAACAAAGATTATCAATCAATATCTGATTCATTGAGTTATTTTCCCGACGATTCTCTGTATATCCTTTACAAAACACCTGTCTTGTGGTCCGATAGCACTCAAATAACCGGAGATACTATCAGTATTTATTCAAAAAACGGAGGGATTGATAAAATATTTGCCAGAAATAATGGCTTTATAACAAATATGATAGCAGAAAATCTGTACAATCAAATTAAAGGTAAAACCGTATTGAGCTATTTTAAACACGATAGCTTGAATAGAATGGATGTCGATGGCAATGCCGAAACAATTTACCATATGGAAAATGATAAACAAGAACTCACCGGAACAGTAAAAACCGTATGCAGTAAAATAAAATTTGACTTCAAAAACAATAAAATAAAAATCATCAAATTTTTTGGCACACCTAAATCCAATCTCATTCCGATAAAGCAAGAAATATTAAATCCGCATTTTCTTGACGGATTCAAATGGATGGAAAAATATAGACCCAAAACAAAAGAAGATGTTCAAGAAAAACAAGAAATTCAAGAAAAAGACGGTGTTCAAATAAAAGAAGATGTTCAAGAAAAACAAGATTCCGAAATAAAACCGGATACAAAAGAGAAAAAATAAATTTCTTTTAGTGTCTGCAAAAAAACAATCAATTTTTCCCAGATATAACCATACTTGAGTTTGACCGGATGCATTTCATTTTTTCGCGTTGCGGGTTGATTCTCCTTTAGGAGTCAGAGGCAAAGCAATGGGTAAAGCGAAAAAATGAAATACGCCTTTTTGACCGGATTTTGTTTTTGATTTAAAATTTGATGTGTTTTTGTGCAGACACTATTTACTGTTATTCTATCTTTTTAAACATTATTTAAAACAAAATGCAAAAAATAATAACATTAATCATAGTAAATTAATAAATAAAATTTACTTTTGGGTAATATTACCCGAGACCATTAAAGATTCTTTAATATTGTTTGTACTGATTTTGGCCGAAATGATTGTTCTACTTGGCTGAAAATTCGTGTATAGACAAAGCTAAATGTTAAAAATATTTGAATATGGAACAGCATTTTATGGTTGAATTGGATTATTTTAATCCCATAGTATATAAAGAAAATAATTTTGAAGAGATAGAAAATATTATTCTTACTCACTTGCGCAATAGTGGAAAATTGGTTTCGATCGCAATGAGTATTGATGATGCCCTAATGTGGATTGTGATTAAAGCTGAAACAGAAGAAGAAGTAATCAAAACTATTAATTCAATTCCTGTTGGTTATGAGCTTTCATACGAATACTATTTTATGCATCATTACGAAGTAGTTCATGAAATAGGTGCATTCTCTTTAAATTGAAATAAATGCACCCCCCTTAAACCTCGTGGTTTTTTTGGAGGGAAGTTCAAATATATTTAATACTTTTACTTGATTAATAACAAATAAGTTTTAGAGTTTATTTATTATTATAATAATTTATTTAGTGGTTTGTATTGATTTAATCATCATGGTATTGGAAACAACAATCAGTTTAGTTACCTGTAAAATAAATAATAATGATAAAAAAAATATTTTTACTTAGCTTTGTTTTACTATCAATCTCTTCTTATTCTCAAGACAATGCTGTAGAACTGTGTAGTAAGTCTAAGACTAATTATTTCAAGAATTATTTACAATTTAGAGATACCGGAAATCAAGATGATTTTGATATTAACTATTATAGATTTAATCTGGAGATTTTTCCCGGGGCAAAAAAGATAAAAGGGATTGTGGATATTAGAAGTACATGTAAAAAATCCGGACTTAAACGCTTAGATCTGGATTTTACACCTTCACTCACTGTAGAAAGCATAAAATCAAATGGTAGTGATTTGCTTTTTGAGCATGATTTTGATACAAAAGTATTGAAAGTATTTTTAAATAAAATATATTCAAAAGATGAAGAAATAGAAATAAGTGTAAAATACTCCGGTGAACCCGGCGGGTCATTTCATTTTGATGTAATAAAAAACAATGCATTAATATGGACTAAAACAGAACCATATGGATCACTTGATTGGTTTCCTTGCAAAAATCTTCCAAAGGACAAAGCTGACTCCATAGATATGATTGTAACAGTACCCTCATCTCTTATAGTTGCTTCAAATGGATTGTTGACAGCAACAGATACTCTTGATGACAACAAAATAAGATATTCATGGCACGAAAGTTATCCTATTGCTTCATATCTAATATCGCTGGCAATACACCCATATAAGATAAGGACTGATTATTTTAAATACAGTGATACCGATTCTATGCCCGTAGTCAATTATATAGTTCCTGATGATTTTGATGCCGATAATGAAAAATATGCAGTTGTTACAGAAATGCTTCAAGCCTATTCAGACTATTTTGGTGAATATCCGTTTATCAATGAGAAATATGGAAATGCGCAATTTCCATGGTCAGGTGGAATGGAGCATCAAACTCTGACAAGCCTCCTTGGTCCTCATCTGTATTTATTGGCTCATGAACTTGCACACCAATGGTGGGGTGATATGATAACTTGCAAAGATTTTCATCATATCTGGTTGAATGAGGGTTTTGCGACATACTCTGAAGCCTTATGGACAGAGTACAAATATGGTAAGCAAGCTTATCACGACAAGATGATGGATAAGCGATATCTGGGAGAGGGAACTATTTACGTAGAAGATATCACTACCAACCCTGATGAAATTTTTGATGGGAATCTATCGTACAGAAAGGGTGCATGGGTTCTGCATATGCTCAGGCATTTTGTAGGAGATGACAGGTTTTTTAAAATCCTGAAGTCATATGGTAGAAGTGCAAAAAGATATGGTACAGCAACAACTGAAGATTTCGAATTTATATGTGAAAATATTTCCGGAAAGGATTTAGATGTATTTTTTGATCAGTGGATTTACGGAGACTATCATCCTATTTACTTATATGATTGGAGTGCTGTAGAAAACGAAGGAAAATACAAATTGACACTGGACATCGAACAATTTCAAACACAAAATTTATTTTCTATGCCGGTTGATATCAGTATAAAAACCGAAGACGGAGAGGAAAATTTTGTTATTGATAATTATAAAAAACTCCAAGAATACTCATTTGATCTGGATAGTAAGCCCATTGA
Organism: Saprospiraceae bacterium; assembly: GCA_027008645.1. Classification (GTDB taxonomy): domain Bacteria; phylum Bacteroidota; class Bacteroidia; order Chitinophagales; family Saprospiraceae; genus JADJGA01. Next base: position 17,982 of record JALVEE010000004.1, on the reverse strand, counting down.
AGTAACTTTGGATAAGGATGATTGGATACTCAAAGAAGCAAGAAAAGGTATATTTATGGTTAATCAGGATAATAACGAAATGACATTGTCTATTTCCAATATTGGAACTTTTGGGACTTATGTTCCTGATGGTGTTGGAAATGGTCTGATTTATCCCAAAGATGGTAAGAATATACTTTATTTCGGTAGTTTAATGTTTGGAAATAGCGATGATTATATAGTGGATGTTTCGGAAAAAGGGAGTCAAAAAGATTTTCAACATTTAGAGGGGACTAAATTTGAGATAAATGCCGGTACAATTTCCAATCTTGATATAAATATAAAATATTCGGATGCGGGTCATCCGGACAGCAAAAATATCGTAGTAGATCAAACCAGCTATTCGTGGAACCTCGATCCATACAGGGAATTAATCCTTTTTAAGTACAATATTATCAATCAAGGCTCCGAAGATTTGGATGATTTTTATTTATCTCAGTTTATGGATTTTGATATTTCGGATTTTGCAGAAAATTATATTGAAAAAGACGAAAGCAAAAGATTGCTCTATCAACATGAAAATGGAATCTATTGCGGCATTAAACTTTTGGATAATTCTGATAAACTTAATTATGTATCTGTAGCCAGTGCGGTAGATTATCTCAGTGAATCAAAAAAATACAAATATCTTAAAGGAGAATTGAACGACTTCAAACAAAATCAAAAAGGCGATTGGAGTACAATGTTGTCTGTAGGACCATATTCTCTTAATGCCGGTGATACTCTCACTATTAACTTTGCACTTGTTGGTGGAACAAGTGAATCCGGTATCAAAACAAATGCGGATAGAGCACAATCACTATTTGATAAATATCTAGTATCTAATAATGATTATATAGCTAATTCTAAAAATCATGTTGAGATTTTTCCCAATCCGGTACAGAACAAAATAAATATGCAATTGTATCTGAATAAAGCACAAATGGTAAAAATACTCCTTTATGATATGAGAGGAAACAAGGTTTTCAGTACAAAAAGATATTATGATCAAGGAACTAATACCATAAGCATCAATAGACCTCTGAAAAGCGGAATGTATTATTATAAAATAGAGACAAAATCAGGATATTTATCAGGGAAAATAGTTAAATAATACCTGCAACAAAAATAGATAATTTTTATAGCAGATATTGAACTTATATATGTATTGCTTGTTAATAACATAATTCTAAAATAATAACAAAAAAATATGGGAGTAGTAAATAAAATATCATGTGATTGGCAAGGGAAAATGGCTTTTGAAGCTGATTTGCCGGGAGGAAAAATTATGTTGGACGCAGGTGATGCGGTTGGAGGAGAAGGAAGAGGAGTAAGACCAAAACCACTTGTATTGGTGGCATTAGCCGGATGTACAGCTATGGATGTAGCTTCGCTTTTTACCAAAATGAAAGCAGAACCCGAAGATTTTAAAGTTGATGTTACAGGAGAATTAACCGATGAACATCCCAAATATTATCATACCGCACATATAGAATATCACTTTTGGGGTAAAGACTTAAAGAAGAAAAAACTAGAAAAATCAGTTAACTTATCATTAGATAGATACTGTGGAGTAACTGAAATGTTTAGAAAATTCTCTAAGGTATCCTTTGAGATTATTTATCACGAAGATTAGTTTTACCGCTAATAAGTCGCAGTCTTATTAGTTTTTTAAGCCATTTTGGCATTTGTCACAAGTTGTTTGTGTCGTTTTGACCGATTAAATCAGGTATTTTGTATTGGTTTGGTTTTTGAGTATATATATCGTAAATTTAACAATTAATTAAAAATATTATAAACAATGACATACGATATATTTACTATAAAAGCACAGGATGCAATTGTCAAAGCGCAGAATATTGCCGCCGGTAATGAACAGCAGACAGTTGACACACCGCATTTGCTCAAAGGTATATTTGAGACAGATGAGGATTTGAGTAAATTTTTATTTCAAAAAATGGGAGTGAATTTTGCACTTCTGAAAAATCAAATTGATACTGAAATAAAAAATTACCCGAAAGTACAAGGATCGGATAAACAATATCTGTCCGACGATGCCAATAAAGCCCTTGCTACGGCTAAAAAATTACTAAAAGAGTTCAAGGATGAATATATTTCTCTTGAGTTAATGCTTTTGGCAATATTAAAGGGTAAAAGCAAAGGGGCTAAAATATTAAAAGATCTCGGGGTTACAGAGGACGGACTAAAAGCTGCAATAGCAGAACTGAGAAAAGGACGAACAGTAAAAGACCAAAGTGCGGATAATCAATATAACGCCTTGGGTAAATACGCTATTAATCTCAATGAAAAGGCAGAAAGTGGCAAACTCGACCCAATAATCGGAAGAGATGAAGAAATCAGGAGAATATTGCATATATTATCCAGAAGAAAGAAAAACAATCCGATCTTATTGGGTGAAGCCGGAGTGGGTAAAACAGCCATAATAGAAGGGATTGCTTGGAGAATAGTCAAAGGTGATGTACCTGAAAACCTAAAGAACAAGAAGATATTTTCATTGGATATGGCCTCTTTGATTGCCGGAGCAAAATACAAAGGTGAATTTGAAGAAAGACTTAAGGCGGTAATCACAGAAGTGAAAGAGTCCGATGGGCAAGTAGTATTATTTATAGATGAGATTCACACATTAATCGGAGCCGGTGGTGGTGGTGGTGCAATAGATGCCGCCAATATACTAAAACCTGCTTTGGCACGTGGAGAATTGCATACTATCGGAGCAACCACTTCTGATGAGTATCAAAAGTATTTTGAAAAAGATAAAGCTTTGGTGAGAAGATTCCAAACTGTTTATATCGATGAACCAAGTGTGGAAGATACGATTTCAATACTGAGGGGAATTAAAGAGAAATATGAGGTTTATCACAAAGTAAAGATTTTGGATGAAGCATTGATTTCTGCCGCAGAACTCTCACATAGATATATTACAGAAAGGAGACTTCCTGATAAAGCTATCGATTTGATAGACGAATCAGCAGCCAAGTTAAGACTTGAATTGGATTCAGTACCTGAAGAAATTGATGAACTCAACAGGAAACTTCGACAACTTGAGATAGAGAGAGAGATGATCAAAAGAGAGAAGAACAAATCAAAACTCAAGGTCATAGAAGAAAAAATAGCAGAGCTAAAAGAGAAAACTAATTCTATTGTTTCAAAGTGGAAGTTTGAAAAAGAAATAGTGGAAACTATTCAGAAAATCAAGAAAGAAATTGATGAAATAGAATTGATTGCTGAAAAAGCGGAAAGAAACGGAGAATACGAGAAAGTAGCTAAAATCAGATATGAAGAACTTCCAAAGAAAGAGGCAATGCTCAAAGCGGCAGAAGAAAAGCTACATGCAATCCCCGAAGAAGAAAGATTCGTCAGGGAAATTGTCACAGCAAATGATATAGCTGAGGTAGTAGCTAAATGGACGGGAATTCCCGTTAGCAAAATGATGAAAGGCGAGAAAGATAGATTGCTGCATCTTGAAGAAGATTTATCAAAGAAAATAATAGGACAGAAAGAAGCAATAATAGCGGTTTCCGATGCTATCAGAAGGAGTAGAGCAGGCTTACAAGATGAAAAGAAACCGATAGGTTCATTTTTATTCTTAGGACCTACAGGAGTCGGTAAAACATATTTGGCAAAACAATTGGCAGAGCTTTTGTTTGACAGTTCAAAAAATATGATACGTATTGATATGAGTGAATATCAAGAGAGACATACAGTGTCAAGATTGGTTGGAGCTCCTCCGGGATACGTTGGATATGATGAAGGAGGTCAATTGACTGAAGCTGTCAGAAGAAAGCCTTATTCTATAGTACTACTGGATGAGATAGAGAAAGCGCATAAAGATGTTTACAATATACTTCTCCAGGTATTAGACGACGGAAGACTTACAGATAATAAAGGTAGAGTAGTGAATTTCAAAAACACCATTATTATCATGACTTCAAATATCGGTTCTGAGATAATTCTTGACAATTTTTCCGAATTAAAAATGCTCAAGACCGATGAGGAAAGAAGATTGTTATTAAAAGATACCAAGGAGGAAATATTCGGAATGCTCAAAGACTATATGCTTCCGGAATTTCTGAACAGGATTGATGATAAATTGATGTTTTTACCATTGGATAAAGAACAAATCAAAAAAATAGCATTGCTACAGATAAAAGAACTTGAGGAAATGCTGAAAAAACAAGATTTGACAATTGAAGTAACAGACAATGCTCTTGGTTTAATCGCAGATTTGGGATACGAACCTGCCTTTGGAGCAAGACCATTGAAACGGGTAGTACAACGTGAAATAATAAATGAAATTTCAAAGAAAATTCTTTCCGGAGAATATACACCGGGAGAGACTATCTTAATAGATGCTATCAATGGGAGTTTTGTTTTTGATGAAAAACCCGGAACTGTAAATGAATAGTGGTAGTAAAAACCTGTAAATTTACTAATTAAGATAAAGTTAATTTCAAAAAGAGGCTGTCCAAAAAACAGCCTCTTTTTCTTTATGTAATAACGAATAGGTGCATTTCAAAAAGGCGCATTTCAAAAGGAGAAGGGGAGCATGAGGGTTAAGCACTCACTTTTTTATAATTCCATACGGCTAGGGCATTTATTACAACACCATAAATTGCCATTATTACAAAATGCGGTGTGACATCCTTGAATGTACTGCCTTTGAGTAGTACCATTCGCATAAATTCGATAAAGTATTTGATGGGATTAAACCAGGTAATCTTTTGTGCCCAATCCGGCATACTCTCGATTGGTGTAAACAAACCGCTCATCAAAATAAATATCACAATAAAAAACCAAGAAATAAACATCGCTTGCTGTTGGGTGTCGGAAAATGTGGAAATGAATAAGCCGATTCCTAAAACTACAGGCATATATACTAAGGCAAAAGCGTAAACGAGTAATAAACTCCCTTGAAATTCTATATGAAAAATCAATTTTGCAACTATTAATCCAATTGTCAATTCTATAATAGCAATTATTAGAAACGGCAGTAATTTACCGATGATAAATTGATGTTTTTTTATTGGAGTTACATTTAATTGTTCGATAGTTCCGATTTCCTTTTCCCTGACTACTATCATTGCTGTCAAGAAAATACCCACCATCGTCATCAGCAATACCAAAATTCCCGGAACCATAAATGTAGAATAATTCATACTCGGATTAAACCAATTCACGGAACTAATGCCAATTGGTGATACTAATACTTTACCTGTCGCTTTTTGCAAAAGTTCGAGATTAAAATCCCTTATTATCATATTGGAATAAGCATTGGCTAGACCGGCTTTTACCCCGTTGACAGCATCAATGTTAAGATGAACCGGAGAGGATTCACGATTGACTAATTTCTTCTCAAAATCAGTAGGAATCTCTATAATCAAATCCGCATCTCCTTTTTTCAAATCTTGCATCCCATCCTCATCTCTAAATGAAAAATTAACGATATTGAAATAAGGAGAGCCTGAAAATTTGGATATCAAACCTCTTGAATAAGTGCTTTGATCATTGTCTATAACGTGTAGATTTAGATTTTTTACCTCAAAATCAGCAGCAAATCCAAGCAGAATCAACTGGATAAACGGCATTATAAAAAGCATAGGAAGAACGGTTTTGTTCCTGATGATTTGCAAAAACTCTTTTCTCAATATTATTAGTATAGAACGCATTATTATAGTTTATTCAAGTCTTATTTTAAATTTTTTGATACTCAATATCATTAATACCAAAGTCATACCCAGCAATATCAATGTTTCTTTCAAAATATAGCTTATTTCAACGCCTTTTATCATAATATTTCTAATCATAATCAAAAACCACTTTGCAGGAATCACGTGACTTATATACTGCAATATCCGGGGCATACTCTCTATCGGATAAATAAATCCTGATAGAATAATTGTTGGTAGCATTAAGCCCATTAATGAAATCAAAAGTGCTTCTTGTTGTGTTTTAACCAAAGTTGAAATGAAAATTCCAAGGCTCAAAGATGTAATTATAAACAGGGTGATTTCAAAAAGCAGCAAAAAATAATCTCCCCTGATCGGTAATCCAAATACAAAAACCCCTAACAATAAAATGGTAAGCGCATTTATCAAAGACAATGCAATATATGGAATCACTTTGCCGGCAATTATCATAAAAGGTTTTAGAGGTGAAACCAATAATACTTCCATTGTACCTTTTTCTTTTTCCCTCGCTATGGAAATTGAAGTCATCATAGCTGATATCAGCATCAATATTATCACGATTGTTCCCGGAACAAACAGGTAAACTCCCTTAAGTTGTGGATTGTACTCCATTCTTGTTATCACTTCAATTCCTTTTGGAGCAATCGTAGATATACTGATTTCATTTTGATAATCCAATAGTATTTTATTGATATAATTGGTCAATGTTGCGGCGGTATTCGGGTCAGTAGCATCTGTGATTATTTGGATAGAGGGTCTCTCTTTTCTGTTAAACTTCTCAGCAAATTTTTCCTCAAAAACCAAGGCGAGTTTTATTTTTCCTTTTCTAAAAGAACCTTCAATTTGTTCAGCACTCTCTAAGTATTCTGACAATAAAAAATATTTCGAAGAAAGTATTTTATTGCTGATTTCCTGTGTAATTTGATCCTTTGATTTATCCAAAATAGAAATTTTAGCATCTACTATCTCATTCGTTATCGCAAATCCAAATAGTATAACCTGAATTATAGGCATACCAATGAGGATTAATAGTGACCTCGGGTCTCTGATTATATGATAATATTCCTTTTTAATAAATGCCCAAAATGCTTTCATTATACTATTTTTTATCCTCTTGCTAACTTCACAAATACTTCTTGCATACTTTTTACCCCAAGATTTTCTTTTAATTTTGTGGGAGTATCCAAGGCTTTGATAACTCCATCGACCATTATCGAAGCCCTTGTGCAATACTCTGCTTCATCCAAATAATGGGTTGTAATAAATACGGTGATTCCTTTTTCGGAGGCTTTGTATATCATTTCCCAAAATTGTCTCCTTGTAATAGGATCGACACCACTGGTGGGCTCATCCAGAAAAACAACTGGTGGGTCGTGAACCATCGCCACTGCAAAAGCGAGTTTTTGTTTCCAACCCAAAGGCAAATCTCCTACAAGCTTGTTTCTCATATTCTCCATTCCCAATTCATCAATCAGATTATTGATTTTGGACTTGATTTCTTTTGAGGGGATTCCGTATATTCCGGCATAAAGTCTAATGTTTTCAAATACTTTCAAATCGTCATACAATGAAAATTTCTGGCTCATATAGCCTATTTTGTATTTGACTTTTTCGGGATTTTTAATCACATCATATCCTGCAACAATAGCAGTTCCGGAACTTGGTTTGGAAAGTCCGGTCAACATTTTTATTGCAGTTGTTTTGCCGGCACCATTCGCACCTAAAAAGCCAAAAATCTCTCCCTTTGTCACATCAAAAGAGATACTATTTACAGCAGTAAAAGAACCGAATTTTTTGGTTAAATCTTTCACGCTAACCACATATTTGTTATCATTTGTTTTCTTGGCCATAATATTGTCCCAAATTGGATTCTACTCAACAATCATTTTTATTTATTCTTTAGCATCTTTGCCATAAAGCAATCTTCGATATTAGCTTTGATTCTTTTTGTTTCTGTCCTTTGATTGCTAAATTCGCTTATTATTTTGTTTAATTCATTTTCATTTAATTCCTCGTATGTTGTCAAATGGATAGACTCCCCAAATGGAAAGGCTGTTCTTGTTATCTTCATCCTTCTAAGTGATAATAGTAAATTGTAAAAATTATCTCCTTTTACAGCATAAATCGGAATATCATAATCTTCTACAATTTGCTGCGGAGTATTTATTTCCATTACTTCCCCCTTTTGCATAAATGCGACCTTGTCACACAATTCTGCTTCATCCATATAGGGGGTTGAAACGATTATTGTGAGATTTTGTTCCTTTAGTTTTTTTAGCATATCCCATAGTTCAACTCTCGATACGGCATCAATTCCCGTTGTTGGTTCGTCGAGAAACAGTATATCGGGTTTGTGTATTAGAGCACAGGACAAAGCCAACTTTTGTTTCATTCCCCCCGAAAGATTACCGGCTCTTCTATCCTTAAATGGTTCTATTTGCTGATAAATATCCTTAATAAGATGATAATTGTCTTTTATTTTGGCATTGAATATGGTTGCAAAAAATTTAAGGTTTTCTTCCACTGTCAAATCCTCATACAAGGAAAATGTACCCGGCATATAGCCTATCAAATGTCTGAGTTTTTTAAAATCTTTGACTACATCCAATCCATTGATTGTAGCACTACCGGTGGTAGGCAAAAGCATTGTGATGAGTATTCTAATCAATGTGGTTTTTCCCGCACCATCGGGTCCTATAAGTCCAAATAATTCACCCTCATCTACAGAAAAACTTATATCCTTGAGGGCTTGAATGTCTCCATAGGATTTTGAAATATTATCTATATTTACAAAAATATTACTCATCAATTTTTGTTATTTTCTTCCTTATTTGTATTGTTGAATACAACTTCTCCCGGCATACCAATCTTGATACTACCGTAATTTTCGACTTCAATCTTTATGGCATATACCTGATTGACTCTTTCTTCTTTTGTCTGTATTGTTTTAGGAGTAAATTCGGCTTTTGAAGAGATCCAAGTAACTTTTCCTCTCATTGATTTATTTGATTTTTTACCTTCGTCAATCAATACAGTCACCTCTTGATTTAGCTTTATATGCGGTAATTGTGCACCTGAAATATACGCTTTCAATTCCATTTTGCTCAAATCTGCTATTTTATACAAAGGCATTCCCGATGCAGTTATTTCACTTGGTTGTTTATAAACCGACAATACCTGTCCGTCTATCGGATTGGTTATAATCGATTTTTTTATTTGCTCATTTATTTGCTCAATCTGTGCTTTTAGCGGTTCTGATTGAGACGAAATGCCGGTATTTGCATCTCTAACTTTTTGTTTTACTGCAACAATTTTCTTATCAAGGATTCTGATTTGGGCATTCAAATCATCGATTTGTTTTTGTGTAGCAGCGTTTCCTGCCAATAGTTTTTTCAATCTGATTTGCTCACTGAGTAAGTGCTTTTTTTGCTCAAGCAATACATCAACCTCTGCTCCAGAATGTTGCCTTTTAGCTCTTATGGCTTTAATTGATGCATAAAGCACTTCTTTTTGCTTGTGTAATAAGGTCGTATCGATTATAGCTACCACCTGAGCTTTTTTCAAGATGTCTCCTTCTTCAATATCAAAAAAGAGTATTTTCCCCGGCATTTCTGAAGAAACATTCACTGTTGTAGCTTCAAAATTTCCATAAGCATCTGATTTTTTCTCTGTAGTTTCACAGGATATTAAGCCTAAGGCTAAAATCGCAACTAATAAATAATTTATTTTTTTCATAGTCTCTTATTGTTGTTTTCCTGCTAATAGCAAGATTTGATTTTTAGAATATATTATCATACCTACGCATTGCTATAAGGATTATCAATCCTGCAATACGTATTGCTATACTTATTTATTCAATAATATCTTTAATTTGTATTTCAATTTTTGTTCTTCCAAATCGTGAATTGCACTTTGAATTTCCATTATGGTTTTAGTATTCAATTCTTTTGTATAATCACTGATATTTGCAATGCCATTTTGGTATTGATTTTTAATTGTTTCAATAATTATTTCCTGTTTTTTGATTAATTCTTTGTCAAAATGCTTATTTGATTCGATTCCTTCTATTTCTGATACCAATTTATTGATCTGCTTTTTGATATTTTTATCTAAAATCGACTTTTGATTATCTATTAATGACTTTTTAATCTCCAGTTTTTGTTCTTCAATTGATGATTTTTTCCAATCCCAAATATTCCACATAAATTTTACGCCTCCAATAGCAAAAGGAGCGATATTATCATCGAAAAAATTGAATGGATTAGGGTATCCTACCCCGGTTTTTGCAAACAGCACCACTTTTGGTTTTTTCTTGGATTTGATTATACTTTTACTTTGTTCTAAAAGTTCTTTTTTGTCTCTTAAAAGCAGGAATTCCGGTCTATTCGACCAATCGATATTGCTTTTGACAAAACTATGGGGTAATGTGAATTGAGCTTTTGAAAGATCTAATCCCGTAAGGTCTCCAAGTACTACTTTAAGAGTAATTATTTTATTTTGGATTGTTGCTTTTCTTTGGTTGAGTTTGATTTTCTCCATTTCCAATTTATCCAAATCACTTCTCAGTGCTACTCCGTTATTAATGGCTGTATTAACAATTTTTTCTTGAGTTATAAGTACAAGCATCGAACTATCCAGAATGTCTTTCTGTTTTTCCAAAAGCATAATTGAATAGTAAATATCTACTACATTATCTTTCAGCTGATAGAGTTTGGTCTCGATATCCTGTTGTTCGATTTTTGATTTCAATTTCTCGTTATTTATAAGTGCTTTTTTGATACCCCCATCGTATAATAAATAATTTGACTCTATATCAGCTTGTGCTCTGTAAAGCGGTAAACTTATGGGTTCAAATTTTGGTAGAGGAAATTCCAAGTTTATACTTTCGCTTTGCAAAGAAGCTTGAGCATTGAAATCAATATTTGGAAGATTTTTCTTTTCCAGATATTTAATATTCAGCCTTGATTGGTCTGTTAAGAGACTTTTATGTCCGTTTAAAGGATGTGATTTAACGGCAGATTCTATCGCTTCGTCTATATTGATTTGTTTTACTTGTGCCCTCATCAAACTATAAGATATTACAAGTAAAAAAATCATTAACTTATATTTTATCCATTTGGGTAACATAATTATAATTTTATATTATTTATCAATGTATCAACAATTGTTCTTTTTCGTAATCTCATAATGTCATAAAACTGTTCATCATTCATTTCCGAAATCTTGTTAAGAGCAGGTCTGGCAAGAAAGGGGAATATGATGAGAGATAAAGTATCAAGTATTAAGTGAAGCGGATTCACAGGTTTTATAGTCCCTTTTGATATCTCATCCAGAATCATTGAAAAAACAAAAGCTCTATCAGGAATACTGACGGCATCTAATAAAGTATCGATAAAAATATCTGCATTATGGTTTAATTCATTGATTATAAATGGTGGAAAATGCGGATTTTTTAAAAGCATTTCGATATATTCATCAACGACCAATTCTATTTTTTCAAAGAAATTTTTATCCGAGCGCAAAATCCTGTCCAATTTTGGAAAAAAATCTTGAGCGCTGGTTTTTATGACCTCGGTAAAGAGAGCCTTTTTGCTTTTGAAATAATAGTGAAGCAAGCCCTTGTTTATACCTGCTTTATCGGCAATATCCCTCATTTTGGTATCTGAGAACCCCTTTTCTATAAATATTTTTATAGCCGAATTTAATATTTTTTCCTTTGTACTAACACTCATAATTTACGATTTACCCACTTGGGTAACGCAAAGGAAGTACAAATATTTGAAATAGTCAAGTTTTTTTTCTATTTTTTTTTATATTTAAAGACCAAGTTCCAATTTTCAAAAATAAGTCTATTGATATTATAGGGTTTGTGAAATAAATTTTCAATTTAGGCAAAGCCTATTTCACAGGGCAGACTTTTGCAGGGAGGGCTGAAACATAGCAATACAGAATATCGAACACCGAACAAGGTTAATTTTTCTATATGCACAGACCGCCTCACTTATGAAATTAATCCGTTTTACTTCTAAATAGTGTCTGCCCGAAAACAGACACTATATACTATATCAATGTGCCGTTAGGCACAAAACATGGGTAAAAAAGGGCTTTTATCCAACTAAAATGCGTGCCGTAGGTACGCAATGTTGCCTACATCAACAAAATTTATTGTAATAACGCGAAAAAATGAAATGCACCTTCCTCAACACGGTTAAAATTGTTAATTTGCATTTTTTTTGCTTAAAAACTTAGGTTTTATTGTTCTTTTAAGAGAATAACAAAATATATTTATTTATTTTGCCCTCACATTATTTTTAGTATTAATACAAAAATTGAAATATGTTTATAGATTTAGTCGCTACACTGCTTATTCTTTATGGATTTTACATAGGATATAACCGTGGTATTATAAAGACAATATTTGCCTTGGTTTCTATTATGATAGGGATATTGGCTGCATTGAAGCTTTCACCTTACATGATAGATTTATTACAAGGTATTTTTAAGTTTCATCCTGGCTTGACATTCATATTGGGTTTTGCCTTGACTTTTATTTTGGTGTTGATAGTGATTAGGTTTGTGGGTAAGAAATTGGAGGATTTGTTGAAATTTGCACAAATCAACTTTATTAACAAAGTACTTGGTGGCGCTGTGATGGCAATTCTATTTTTAGTTTTTTATAGCTACACACTTTGGGGAATAGATAGCTTGAGTTTATTATCACAAAATAGTAAAAACACATCTATGTCCTATGATTATCTGGAGACTTTGCCTTCAAAAACACAGGATACCGTAGCTAAATTTAAACCGTTTTTTGATAATTTTTGGAATAAATTGGTCGATACCTTTGACAATATCAAAGAGTATGAAAAAAAGGTAAAAGAGGGTAATTAATCTATGTCGAAAAAGAGAAAATTTGCATTCTATACCTTAGGGTGCAAGTTGAATTATGCAGAAAGTTCAACAATTGGTAGGGATTTGGTAAAGTTGGGTTATGAATCTGTTGATTTTGAGGACAGACCTGATATTTTCGTTATAAATACTTGTTCTGTTACTGATTTTGCCGATAGAAAAAACAGAAAAATAATCAGAAAAGCCAAAAAAATTAATCCCGATTCCCAGATTATTGTGATAGGGTGTTACGCTCAACTGAAACCTGCGGAAATATCCGGAATAGATGGTGTGGATTTGGTACTGGGAGCTAGCGAAAAATTTAACATTGGTAAATACCTTAATGAAGAAATTGATTCAAAGATTATTTCATGTGAAATTGAGGATGTTGCAGACTTTAAATCATCTTTTTCATATGGAGATAGAACCCGTTCTTTTTTAAAGATACAAACCGGTTGTGACTATATATGTACTTATTGTACCATACCAAAAGCCAGAGGAAAAAGCAGGAGTGGCAACCCTGATTTAATCATAAAAAATGCAGAGGAAATCGCTGCAAAAGGGATAAAGGAAATAGTATTGACAGGAGTCAATATAGGAGATTATGGACAAGGATTAAAAGAAGATATCAATTTTCTCGATTTGCTTAAAGAATTGGATAATGTTGATGGAATAGAAAGGATAAGAATATCCTCTATTGAACCTAATCTCCTTACTGATGAAATAATAAAATTTACCGCTGAATCAAGAGCAGTGGTTCCCCACTTTCATATTCCTCTTCAATCGGGATCGGATAAAATGCTTCGATTGATGAAAAGGAGATATCTAAGGGACTTGTATGAACAAAGAGTAAAAAGAGTCAAGGAATTAATTCCACATGCCTGTATTGGTGTGGATGTGATTGTGGGTTTTCCGGGAGAAACAGATCAAGATTTTAAAGATACATACAATTTTATTAACAGCTTGGACATTTCATATTTGCATGTGTTTACTTATTCTGAACGTTCAAATACAGAAGCTGCCGGAATGCCCGGAATAGTACCGGTAAATATAAGAAGAGAAAGAAATACCCAATTGACAAATCTGTCATTGAAGAAGAAACGTGCATTTAATTCATCTTTTCTGGGAGAAACCAGACAAGTATTGGTAGAAAAGAGCTCAAAAAAAGGAAAATATACGGGTTTTACCGACAATTATATAAAGGTATTCTTTGATTCCGATAAGAATATTGAAAATGAACTTGTTTGGGTCAAATTGAACAAAATTGATGATGAATTTAATGTGATAGCGGTATGCGATGTACCAATGACCCATGACAAAGAAATTGTTTGACGGATGATGATTGTATTATTGGTACAGATGGAGTCAAATGGCTGTCCTCTTGTAATTGTTTACTGCTAATGAAATATATAGATTAAAGTGGTGAATGATTCGGGTTAATTGATTTCTGTTACAAAAGCAAGAACAAAAAAAATCTAATTTTCAAAAATTGTCTGTTTTTGGGCAGGTACTAAATAATTCAGGTTAATTTGTAATTAAGTTGAAGCGCAATTTTTTCTCTTCTTTTTCTAAAATATTCGGGGAAAAACCCCAAAAAACGAAATACATCCGACCTCATTATGAATAATTTTTCGTATATTAGCATTTCAAAAGTCATTTTTATGAAATATCTACCAATAGGAATACAAACATTAAGCAAAATAATAGAAGGAAACTTTGTCTATGTTGACAAAACCGAAATTGCTTATAATTTGATTCAAAAAGCCGGCTATTATTTCCTTTCCCGCCCACGTCGCTTTGGAAAGAGTTTGTTTTTGGATACACTTAAAGAGATTTTTGGAGGCAATAAAGAGCTGTTTAAAGGATTGTATATTTATGACAAATGGGATTGGGAAGTAAAATATCCGGTGTTGAGAATAAGTATGGGATCGGGGGTAATTAAGTCTATTGAAAATTTACAACATAATTTAAGGGGTATTTTAGAAGATGTAGAAGAAGATTTGAATATTAATTGTAAAAAATCTTTAAATGTTAAAGATTGTTTTAAATATATGATAAAAGAATCATATAAAAAATATAATCAAAAAGTAGTAATATTAATTGACGAATACGATAAACCTATTCTTGATAATATCACAGACAAGGAAATTGCCCGTGAAATGCGTGATGCTATGAAAGATTTTTACGGTGTAATAAAAGATAATGATGCTTATGTCCAATTCGTATTTATCACGGGAGTTAGCAAATTTTCTAAAATGAATTTGTTTAGCGGATTGAACAATCTTGAAGATATTACTTTGCATCCTGATTACGGCAATATTTGCGGTTATACACACAATGACCTATTAACGGTATTTAGCGAACATTTGCAGAGTGCAGATATGGAAAAAGTAAAACTATGGTACAATGGCTACAATTATTTTGGCGATAAAGTGTATAATCCGTTTGATATTTTACTTTTTATATCCAATAAATTTAAGTTTAAAAATTATTGGTGGAGTACAGGAAATCCATCTTTTTTAATAGAGCTATTAAAAACCCAAGATTATTATATTCCCGAATTGGAGAATTTCACTGCAAATGAAGAAATTTTAAACACTTTTGATGTTGATAAAATAGAATTGGTTGCTTTGTTATGGCAAACCGGTTATTTGACTATTGTGGAAGAAATTCCTTCCGGATTTAGTATCAAATATAAATTAAGAACACCGAATAAGGAGGTTCAAACCTCGCTTAATAGTCTTTTTATAACTTATTTGACAAACCAAACTAAAGATAAATTAAAATATCAAGATAAACTTTATAATATGCTTGATAAACCGGACTTGGACGGCTTCAAAGAAGCTCTTTTTACTTTGTTTGCTTCCATTTCTTATACCAATTTTACCAATAGTAAGCTATATGAATACGAAGGATATTATGGAAGTGTAGTATATGCCTACCTTGCAAGTATAGGTCTGGATATTATTCCTGAAGATATCACCAATCTCGGTAGAATGGATTTGTCGGCAAAACTTGAAGACAAGGTGTTTATTTTTGAATTTAAATTGTCTGAAAAAACTACCGGCGAAGCACTGAAACAAATCAAGGAAAAACAATATTGGGAAAAATACCAAGATTTTGAAGACATTTACCTCATCGGCATAGAGTTTAGCCGTGAAAAAAGAAATATTATCGGGTATGAGTGGGAAAAGATTTAGTTGTTTATAATTTGGAAGCACGCTAAAACTGATGAGGCTGCCTAAAAATAATAAATCTCAATACATTTTTTTTGCATTTTGAATTAATGAGTTATCTTTGTTATTGAATATGGGAGAATATATTGTATCAGCACGAAAATACCGACCGGGGTCATTTGATGAGGTAGTAGGACAAGAACATGTCACATCTACGCTAAAATCCGCGTTAAACAAAGACCAATTGGCTCAAGCTTATCTGTTTACAGGACCGAGAGGTATCGGTAAAACTACCTGTGCTAGAATACTCGCTAAAGTGGTAAATTGTGAGAATCCAATAGACAAAAATACCGCTTGCAATGAATGTGAATCTTGTAAAGCCTTTGACAGTAATGCATCATTTAATATATTTGAACTCGATGCTGCCTCCAATAATAGTGTCGAACACATAAGGATGTTGGTAGATGAACAAGTCCGTTATTTACCACAAAAAGGAACTTATAAGGTATTTATCATTGATGAGGTACATATGCTATCCAAATCTGCGTTCAATGCTTTTTTGAAAACATTAGAGGAACCTCCAAAACACGTGATATTTATTCTCGCTACTACTGAAAAACACAAGATAATTCCCACAATATTATCCCGTTGTCAGATTTATGATTTTAGAGCTATCCAAGTTAGTGATATCGTGAAACAATTGGAATCGATCTGTGAGAAAGAGAATATTACTGCCGAACGGGAGGCTCTCCATATAATCGCTAACAAAGCAGATGGGGCTATGAGGGACGCTCTGTCAATATTTGACAGAATAGTCAGCTCTTCCGAAGACAATACCATTACATATAAACAGGTACTTCAAAATCTCAATTTGCTTGACTATGATTATTTTTTTAAAATAACAGACTTTGTTCTCAAAAGCGATATTTCAGGTGTTTTGTTACTTTTTAATAAAGTTTTAAGAGAGGGTTTTGACGCCAATCTTTTTGTATCAGGCTTATCCGGTCATTTAAGACAATTGCTGATTAGCAAAGACCCTAGAACTCATATTCTAATGGAAGTTGGTGATGAATTAAAAAGCAGGTATATCAATCAATCCGGTCTCGTCGATAAGAGTTTTGTACTTTCTGCCCTTAATATATTGAACCAATGCGATTATCAGTTTCCTTTAGCCCAAAATAAAAGACTTCATGTAGAAATCGCTCTCAGCAAATTATGCCATATCAAAGATATGATTAAAGGAGAAAATATCATTGTTGAAAAAAAAAAGAATAGACAATATAATACCCTAAAACCTGAAGATAACTCAACCAATTCTATATCAAAAGAAACAGAGACAAATACATCCGAATCTAAAAATCCGGAAAAGTCTGATGGCATTACAGGAAATCCAAAATCCGACTCAGAACAAACAAAAATTGAAACAGAAGACAAACCCATAAAAAAAGAAGCGAAGTTTGTCTCTAATTCATCATTCAAAGTTCCCAAATTAAATGCTTTGCTCGATGAAATCAAAAAAGAGGACGCTAATAAAAAAGAAGCGATTGAAATTGATATAAATTTGATCAAAAATATTGTTTTTGAATTGATTGATAAACATACATCTCAGATTACAATCAATGTACTAAAAGAATTGGATTTTGAAGATGTTAATGGCAATTTGAAAATATATGTACCCACCAATCTCGCTAAAGATGTACTATTAGAAGAAAAGCAATTATTAAAAAAAATCAGGGAAGTACATCATAATCCGGTTTTGGATATTGATATAGCAGTGGATTTGAATAAATTTCCGGAGCACCAAGAGATAAAAACTAAGAAAATATTATCAACAAAAGAGAAATATGAATTGTTAGTTAATAAGAATCCACTAATACTGGATTTCATAAAACAGTTTGATCTACATATTGATTCATAAATATTTCAAAATGACATTAGCGAAAATCAAATCAATTTTTGAAAAAAACTCTGAAATAATTACTTTCCAAAAAGGGGAAAAAGTATATACACCGGGTACAAAAGTTAATGAAATATATTGCATAAAAGAGGGAAGCGTAAAAATAGGTTGTTATAATGAAAAAGGACGAGAAATAACTAAATTTATTTTTTACCAAAATGAAATCTTTGGCGAACAATCCATTGCCGGATTGAAAAGAAGACGAGACTATGCTTTTGCTCTTGAAGATTCAAGA
>JALVEE010000003.1 GCA_027008645.1 Saprospiraceae bacterium | reverse complement strand
ATAGTTTATCTCAATGAGAGGGAATGCAGTATTCAAAGAAGACATCAAAAAGTAATCGAAGAAGCTCCTGCGGTGATTGTAACACCTGATATAAGAAAAAAATTGGGAGAAGCAGCTGTGCATGTCGCAAAATCATGTGATTATGTAGGAGCAGGAACAGTTGAATTTTTAATGGATGAAAATCTCAATTTTTATTTTCTCGAAATGAATACACGATTGCAGGTTGAACATCCGGTTACCGAGTTTATCACAGGATTGGATTTGGTCGAAGAACAAATACGGGTAGCGAGAGGCGAAAAATTGAGATTTGGACAAGATCAAGTAAAGCTTAATGGACATTCGATAGAACTCAGGGTATATGCTGAAGATCCGGAAAACAATTTTTTACCCAGTATAGGTACTCTCGAAACATATATCGAGCCAAAAGGGAAATATATCAGAGTTGATAGTGGTTTTGAGCAAGGAATGGATATTCCTATTTATTACGACCCGATGCTTTCAAAGCTCATAGTGCACGGTAAAGATAGAAATGCAGCTATAAATCTAATGCTCCAAGCAATAAGAAAATACAAAATAAAAGGTCTTAAAACGACATTGGATTTCGGAGAATTTGTGATGAGACACCAAGCTTTTGTTTCAGGTAATTTTGATACAAATTTTGTAAAAAAATATTTCACAAAAGAAGCTATCAAGGAAAACAAAAAAGAAGAATCCACCATAGCAGCACTTTTTGCAGTAAAGCATTATTTAAATAATCAAAAGAAAGTTATTGAGCCACAACACGATCATGGCGCTTGGTGTAAACTATAATTGGTTATGTAGTTAGTCTTATAATCATAAAATCTATTAAAAAATGTTAAAAGTACTATCTCCTTTCGATCATAGCTTGATAAAAGAGATTCCTCTCGCTAATGAAAATGATATTGAAAATGCATTGACAAAAGCATATTCTTTATTCATGGATCGATCAAAATGGATAGCTCCATACAAAAAGATCGAAATACTTGAGAAAGTAAAAATACTAATGGAATCAAGAATAGAGGAATTAACTGTTTTGGCAGCTCATGAAGGAGGAAAGCCATACAAAGATTCTAAAGTTGAAGTTATAAGGGCTATTAATGGTGTAAAAATAGCAATTGAGCATATCGGACAATTGAAAGGAGAACAAGTTCCTATGGGATTGACCAAAGCCTCACAAGGAAGAATAGCTTTTACTACAAGAGAACCTATTGGTGTAGTGGTGTCTATCAGTGCATTCAATCATCCTTTGAATTTGATTATACACCAAACGGTAACAGCTATTGCAGCAGGTTGTCCTGTAATAGTAAAACCCGCGTCCACTACCCCACTTTCCTGTCTTAATTTTGTAGAAATATTGAAGGAAGCAGGTCTGCCGGAAGGATGGTGTCAAGCGATTGTTTGCAAAAGTCAATTAGCTGAAAAATTGGCTACAGACCCAAGAGTAAACTATCTTTCATTTATAGGCTCTTCCAAGATTGGATGGTATCTAAGGTCAAAACTTTCTCCGGGCACGAGATGTGCATTGGAACATGGTGGAGTCGCTCCCGTAATAGTAGAGAGAGATGCAAATATAGAAGAAATGATACCTGCTTTGGTAAAAGGTGGTTTTTACCATGCCGGTCAAGTATGTGTTTCCGTTCAGAAAGTTTTTGTGCATGA
>JALVEE010000002.1 GCA_027008645.1 Saprospiraceae bacterium | reverse complement strand
ACTGCTTCAAATAATCTCAAAGTAGGAAATCAACTTGATAAAGATACTGATGTAGGTCCTCTTATTTCAACTCTCGAAGTGGAAAGAGTTGATAGATGGGTAAAAGAAGCAATTGAATCAGGTGCAGAGCTTTTGTGTGGTGGAGAGCGTATTTCAGATACTTGCTACAAACCTACTATCTTGCTTAATCCCTCAACAGATTCAAAAGTATCTACGGAAGAAGTTTTTGGTCCTGTGATATGTCTATACACATATTCCGACAGGAATAAAGCAATAGATCTGGCAAATAGTCTAAGTGTACATTTTCAGGCATCTGTTTTTACACAAAACCTGGATATTGCATTCGATACGGTACAAAAACTCAATGCAGCTGCGGTAATGGTCAATGACCATACAGCTTTTCGTGTTGATTGGATGCCATTTCAAGGCAGAGACACCTCAGGTATTGGCACAGGTGGAATTCAATATTCGATGCATGAAATGACAAGAGAAAAATTGATAGTAATAAAGAGCAAAGTGTTATAGGAATATTGTTGAGCCGGGTTAATATTGTGTACCTATGACATGCTATATCAAACACATCAACAAAATTTCCTGTAATAACGCGAAAAAATGAAATGCACCTATATATTTTACTATCTTTGTGCAAAAATCAATTATGAGATATTATAAAATATTTGCGTTTTCATTGATAGTGCTCTTACTCTCGGCATGTGGAAATAAAAAAAATGATGCTTCCAAATCAAATGAAGAGACGACTTCAACCCACAAATTGAAAATTGTCTCATTAGTTCCATCCATAACAAAAGAAATAGTAAGACTTGGTCTTGAAGATAATATCGTCGGAGCAACCTCTTATTGTGATATTTCCAAGGAAAAACCGGAATTGATAGTCGGCTCGGCAATAGAAGTAAATGAAGAAAAAATAATCCTGTTAAAACCGGATGTCGTTTTTGCTTCAACTCTGGTCAAAGATAAATCAATAGCATTATTAAAGAAAAATGGGATTAGAGTAGAATATACCGGCAAATACTCGTCTTTTGATGAAATTTGTAATAATTTCGAAAAAATAGCAAATATACTCAACCGTAAAAATATGGCTATTCAAATTATTTCAAATGCGAAACATAAAATCGATAGTCTAAAGCAAGTTATTCCCGGTAATAAAGCGGGTAAAAGTGTTTTTTTCCAATTGGGAGCAAATCCCATAGCGACAGTTATCCCCAATACTTTTATGAATGATTACATCACTTTTTCCAAATGCAAAAATATTTTTGAAGACTTGGATAAAGTAATTGTGAGCAGGGAAAGCGTTGTCTTGCGAAATCCTGATATTATCATAATCAGTTCAATGGGTGGTGTCGGAGCTCAAGAAAAAGAAAATTGGAAAAAATACAATAGTATCAATGCAGTAAAAGACGATAAGATATTTACCGTAAAATCAGCTTCTACTCCAACTGTAAAAGATTTTATAGATAATCTTGAAATAATAATTAATAAAATATGCTTTGAGAAATAGATATTTAGAAGACCTGCCAAATAGTGAAATAGTTCGGAATTAAACATAAATAAAATGTCAGTTATAAAAAAACAATTGCTTTCTTCATTACTTGTTTTTTTTGTTTTCTGTTTGAATGCACAGAAAGAGGACAAGGCTATTTTACTAAAAACAATAGACATTACAGCAGGCAAGATTAAATATATGACGGCATCAAAGACACAGAAAATAGACTCTGTTCAGCTAAATACAATGTTATCGGAAAACATTGGATTGCTACTATCAAAATATACCCCGATATATATCAAACAAAATGCGGTTGGACTTTCTACAATACATTTGAGAGGCACAAGCGCCAACCACACAGCAGTATTATTCAATGGAGTTAATATAAATTCGCTTACTCTCGGACATTCCAATATTGCGAATATACCCTCCTTTTTGTTTTCAGATATCAAAATACAGTTTGGAAGTGCATCTGCTCTTTATGGTACAGATGCTATTGGAGGTAGCATTCACCTCAATAATAAGATCGAATGGAACAAAGGAATGCAAATAGGCCTACAACAGGATTTCGGTTCATTTCATTCCTATTTCTCAGGAATACAATTTTCATACAGCAATAGCATATTTTCATACATGATAAAGGCATTTAGATCCAAGAAAAAAAATGACTTCCCGTTCACCAATTATCAAGCAAAAGATTTTGAAAACAATAAGTTTATTATAGATACATCACGAAACAGTCAAGTTTTGAATTACGGAATTCTTCAAACGGTGAACTATTGGCTTAATCAAAATCTACTTTCACATATCGACATTTGGTATGAAGATAATTGGCGCCAAATTCAACCCAATATGTCTGCCAATTATTACGGTGGAGACAATGCCGAAATTTTGAATAAAAACACCAGGATTATAGCAGGATTAAAATACTATACGGGAACCGATAAATTCACGGCAGATCTTGGGTTTATCCGCGATTATCAAGTTTATAATAAAAATCCGAATAATAAAATTGCGACTAAATCAGGACTTATTAGAATTAATTATTTCAATACTGATATTTGGACAGGAGATTTGAATATCGGGCTAAATCTCAGACATATCAAACCCGAAGTATATGCTTATGACAAAAACCTTGACGAAAACAGGGTTGACGCTTTTCTGTCATTCAAAAAGACTTTTATCAATCGTTTAATATCCTCTATCAACCTACGTCAAGCCTTTGTCTCAAATTATTCCGGTCATTTTTCACCTTCACTGGGATTCAATTATAGTCTGATTAAGGATAAAAGTACTAAAACAGATATAAAACTGTCCTATTCCAATAGTTACAAAATACCTACTTTAAACGACAGGTATTGGCTACCTTTAGGAAATCCCGATTTATTAGCTGAAAATTCAAATGCATTTGAGCTATCAGGATTGTATTCACACAAAAGCAAAATCAATACTTTTGATATTAGTTTAACAGGATTTTATCTTATTGTTGACAATTGGATACAATGGATTAATCAAGGTAATTGGAAGCCTGTGAATAAGAAAAAAGTATTGAGTAAGGGTATAGAAATGAGCGCTAAATACCGGAAAAAAATAAGTAAATTGAAATTTTCTGCTAATCTGAATTTTACTTTTAACAGAGTTAAAGAATTGGAAAGTTATACGGGGGCAAATCCGGATAATAACCAACTAATCTATTCGCCGAAAATGATGGGAACCGCATGTTTCTCTTTGACATCAAAGCATTGGTCATGGCAAAACAATATAAATTATACAGGAAAAAGATTAACTGAAACTGGAAAAGTCCTGAATCATTATTTATTGTTTGATGTTTTTATCACAAGAAAAATCGAACTCAAAAAGCAGGTTTTTTCAATAGCTTTTTCTGTAAATAATTTGCTTAACACAGAATACCAAAATTGGGAATACTATGCTATGCCGGGAAGAAACTACAAGTTTAGTATCAAGTATAATTTAAATAAATAACAATGAGAATAAATATTATAATAGCCTTTGTCAGCATAATATCTTTTTTATCATGCAATGATGATATTATAGTCAAACCTGCTCCAACTGATGGACAAGTCGCGTACATTATAAATTACGGCACATACTCGGGGGCAAATGGTGAAATATCGATTTTTGACATAGATAAAGGAGAAATCACTGATTCTACAGGATTTTTTTCAGCAAATGGTCTTGAATTTAATTCAAAAATCGAGTCTGTAACAATTGTGGATAGCACAATGTATCTGATGTCCAATAATGGTGACAAAATCGACATATTGGATGCCAATACATTAAAACAAACTATTAATCCTATCTATGATGGAATAGTCAAGCCGAGATTTATGCTTGAACACAATGGCACAGGATACATATCTTGTTGGGGAAATGTTGAGGATTGGAATAAAGTTGCGACCAGCTATATTGCCAAAATGAATTTGGATAACTTCAGTATTGAGAGATTCCCTGTTCCCGGTGGACTTGAGGGAATGTCAATTGTCGAAAACACTCTATATATCGCACAGACAGCTATAAATACAATAGTCACTATGAATCTGTTGACAGATACCATTGATTCATTTAAAGTCCAAGCTGTACCTCAACAGTTTGCTATCGGTAACAAAGGGAAGATGTATGTCTCTTTAGTAAGCAAATTTTTAACAAATTTTCCTAAAGAAAAGCTCGGAATTGCACTAATTAACACAGACAACAATAAGATAGAAAAATTTATTCCCGTACCCAATATAGGTAGCAATGGATTTATCGAATTATCGCCGGATAAAAAAACTCTTTTCGTTCTTGCAAGAGAAGAATATCCGGGCAAATTGTCATCTATCGTAGCAATTGATTTAACGGATAATAGCAAAAAAGAAATAATTACCGGAGAATCATTTAACGGACTGGGTATAAATCCGGAAAATAGCGATATTTATGTACTTATTTCGCCAAGTGCAACAGAAAGAGGATTCCTGAGAATTTATGATAAAAACGGTAAATTCAAGTGA
>JALVEE010000001.1 GCA_027008645.1 Saprospiraceae bacterium | reverse complement strand
GAGATCATAAGGAGATTTTTCTTTTGTGCATGCAAGGAAGCCAAGCACTAAAATAAATATTGTCAATATGTAAATATTTATTCTCATAATAATATTATTAAAAAGTAAAAAATACGCCTTTTTCATCATATACTCGTAAAACAATACAAAAATATACTAAAAAACACTAAAAAGCAAGTATATTTGATAATAATATAACAAATATCGTGCTAAAAAATTTATAATACATAGAAACACAAGCGAGTATATATAGAAAAGTAACTAATATAAGTTATTTATTATGTGTTTGGTTGAAAACAGGGTGTTGTATAAGCCTATAAACCTATAAAGTTTTCAAAACCATATAGGTTTGGTTATCAGTTAAAAAAAGATTGTTTTTGTTGTCACCATTGTGAAATATTTTGTGGAATGGTACCGGTCTTTGGGAAAATCGACTTTCGAAACCGGTGCTATTCTCTGTTAGGAAAAAATAATTATAGTATTATAATAGTTATTTCAAGTTTTATTTTAAAATTTTTTTTTTCAAAAATACTACTTCCATTTACGCCAAAGAGGTTTCCAGTCAAATTCTCCGTCAGTAACAAGAATGGTATCAATTTTGTCCCATGAAATTGCTTTAAATTCAAATTGACCTGTTATTATCTTATTGGTCGTATCAATATCCGTGATAAATAAAGTGTTATTATAGTTAGTGTCAAGATCGAATTTCGTGAAAATAGGGTCTAATGTATAATAAACTGTTCCTTTGATTTTATCAATAATATTTTCACCCTCTTGTGTATGAGTTTTATAAAAATTAATTACTTCATCAGTATATTTATCCGGCTTATAAAACATTTTTATGATTAGCAATCCACTATTTTCAACCGAATCGGGGGCGTCATAAAACTCCATGTACGAGTCCGCTCCTCCAAAACATCCAAATTAAGCAATTAATAATAAATTTGAATTGAGATTTATTGGATATTAAAGAAGATTATGCACCTTCAAGAGTCTGTTCTTTCTTCATTACCGGATGAAGTGCTTTTTGTTTATTTAAATATTCGATCAATTGCTCAAAAGACATATCTTTAATCTCTACACTCACTTTATCACGAATTTTTCGTAATTTATCGACCATTTTTTTATTATCTTTATTCTTCATAATTTATTATTTCTCTTGGACTACGAATTTCAAGAATTCTATGTCCATATCTATAATTGATTGAGTTATATCCTCTAATTCTATTAACATTTACAATATGTTTAAAGTTCCAACTAACAAGTAAATCTGCATCGTTTAGAGTAGCTAATGCAATATGGATACAGTCTGCCATACTTGCTCTACCAACGACATTTTCTAAAATGTATCTATTTGCTAATTCTTTTGCTTCTTCACTAATTTCAACCTTTTTAATGTATTTGATAGGAATTGTTAGTAATAAATCTTTTACTCTTTGTGGCGCAGGTTGTATTTCAACATCTGTTAATTTAGAATATAAAATAATATATTTCCCTTCATAAATGTTTTTAAAGAATACTTTTGTCCATAATTCAAAGTTAGTTCATTTTTTGAAAATAAAATAAAAAGGATACATTTATTATTATTTTGACTTTTTAAACTTTGGTTTTTAAATTTCTATATCAGTGGTAGAAATATTTCCGTAAAAGTGTTTACACATGTTTATTGTTGTTCACTTGCTTTTGTACACTGTGCTACATAAAGCTTGATATTTTATATTATCAGGTTGGAATTCTATATCAATAACAAAAACCCTACAATACCAGATTGTGGAATATTATAATTTTTATCAGACATTTTAGTTTTCATTTAGTATAAATACATTCTTCCCCTCTTTCAATATTACCTTTTTATTATTTAGAGTTAAGTCAAATTTCGCTTTTGAGTAATTGATCAATGTAATTTTTTTCTTTTTAATTACTATTTTTAATGGAGTTTCTCGGAAGTTAATTTTAAACTCTAATCCTTTCCAATACTCAGGTAACTGAGGATTTATATTTAACTTGTTTTTGGCGACTGATATTCCTCCAAATCCCTCGAATACTGACAAAATAGTTCCTGCCATACTTGTAATATGACAACCGTCTTCCGTATCGTTATTGATATCATCCAAATCAAGGCGGGAAGTGCGAAGAAACATTTCATATGCTTTTTCCTTTCGACCTATTTTGTTGGCCAATATACTATGTACGCAAGGGGACAGAGATGATTCATGAACAGTCATTGGCTCATAGAAATTGAAGTTTTTCTTGAGTTCTTTTTTTGAGAATTTATCCGAGAAAAAATACAGCCCTTGCAGTACATCTGCTTGTTTTATGAAACAAGATCTCAGTATTCTATCCCAAGACCATTTTTGAGAAATAGGTCTTTCGTCGTCACTTAGTGTGCTTGCAGCTCTGAGTGTTTTGTCGAGAAAATTGGATTGTTGTAAGAAGACTTTCCTTTTTTTATCAGATGGAAAATAAACATTTGAAGCTATTTTCCCCCAAAGCTTAAGCTCTTTGTTTTCTTTTAACTTTGTTTTTTTTACAATAGCCCGATAAGACTCAATATCTTTCTTTTTGAGTTTTTTTAGTGTTTTTGTTGTGTATGTCAAACACCACCTTGCGATATAATTGGTGTACCAATTATTATTTACATTATTTTCATACTCATTGGGGCCTGTTACTCCAAGCATAACATAGCTTTGCCTCTTGCATGAGAAACTGAACCTCTGAGCCCAAAATCTGCTTATACCAATAAGAACTTCCAAGCCCTTGGAATAGAGGTATGAGTTGTCACCTGTAAATCTTGTATAATTGAATATCGCATATGCTATTGCACCATTTCTATGGATTTCTTCAAAGGTTATTTCCCATTCATTGTGGCATTCCTCTCCGTTCATTGTCACCATTGGATAAAGGGCAGCACCATTTTTGAAGCCTAATTTTTCTGCATTTTCGATTGCTTTTGGCAGATGATTATATCTGTACTGCAATAAGTTTTCCGATACCTTTTTATCAGATGTATATAGATAAACGGGCAGACAATAAGCTTCGGTATCCCAGTATGTACTACCTCCGTATTTTTCTCCTGTAAATCCTTTTGGTCCGATATTGAGCCTTGAATCTTTACCTGTATATGTTTGATTAAGCTGAAGTATATTGTATCTTATAGCCTGTTGGGCAGAGTCATCTCCTTTGATTTTGATATCGCTTTTGTCCCAAATCTGTGACCATTTTTTTATATGTCTATCCTTAATTGAAGAGAAATTGTCCCTCATTGACTTTTCGATAAGCTTTTCGCCTATTTTATGCAAATCTTCTTTTGGGTAGAAAAATGAACTTACTGTTGCGGCATATTTTTCGATGGAGACGACATCTCCCCGTTTTACATCAATCGAATAGGAATGTGAAAATCTTTGTGGTTTCTTTGAGGGCATTGAATCAATTTTATGTATCTCATCATTCAAAAAGACTTTGTTGGAAGTGATACAGCTGACCACAAACTCAGTTTTCTTTGTCATAGCAGTTACAATCCCGATTTGATTATTTACTTTAGTGGATATTCCTTTCCAAAACTTTTCTCCATAGTTAGTATCTTCATTTACAACATTGAAATCGGTAATACTTTCAATTTCTATTTTTCCTGTGAAATTTTCGGCATAAATACTGTATTTCAAGACACCCAAATCGTCTTCATCCATACTATAAAAGCGTTGAGACTGTACAATAATAGACTCGCCTTTTTTGAATTTGACCTTGAATTCCCGGTATAAAACCGACTCTTTCATATCCAAGACCGCTTTGTAATCAGAAATGTCGCACTTGTCTAAATCCAGTGTCTGACCATTGATTTTGATATTTAAGCTTATCCAATTTACTGCATTTAAGACTTTAGCAAAATACTCGGGATATCCATTTTTCCACCAACCTACCTTTGTCTTGTCAGGATAATAAATCCCTGCGAGATAATTTCCCTGAAGAGAATCACCCGAATACTCCTCTTCAAAATTTCCCCGCATTCCCATTTTTCCGTTTCCTATACTAAAAATGCTTTCAGATATTCTTTTGTATTGAGGATGAAAATCATTTTCTATAATTTTCCATGGGTGTATTGTGATATATTTTTTCATTGCGTTAATTTAATTTGTTTTGATAATCTGTTTTGTTATTGAGTCTTGATAAATCCTTGAGATGAAAGTTTTCGAGCCCCGGAATTACAATATCTGCGTGACTCAATTCATCTTCATTACCAATGCCAATGGCATACATTCCACCGGCAATAGCAGCATCGATGCCCTTAGCAGCATCCTCAAAGACTACTGTGTCTTTGGGGTTTATGTCTAATGCTTCGCAACTTTTCAGAAATACTTCCGGGTGGGGCTTTGAATTAGTCGTCATATTGCCGTCAACTACATAGTCAAATAAATTGGTTATTTGTAGTTTTTCTAAAATCAAAGCTGTGTTTTTACTGGCGGAACCGATTGAACATTTGATGTGGTTCTGTTTCAATTCGGAAATGAAATCCAATACTCCGGGAAAAACATCATCGGGTTTTAGCGATTGTATAAGTTTGACATAATGCTCGTTTTTCCTATCGGTGAGGATTTTTTGTTCATCTTCGTTTTTCATTACTCCTGCCCATTTTAATATTAATTTCAATGACTCCACTCGGCTAACCCCTTTAAGTTTTTCATTATCTTTTTTGTTTAAATCAAAGCCAAAATCTTTTGCCAATTCTTTCCATGCGAGAAAATGAAATTTGGCTGTATCGACGATGACCCCGTCCAAATCAAAAATACAAAGCTTTATATTATTCATACTTCTATTAAAAATTTTTTTTACAGATTCAAAAATAAGGTGCATTTTATTTTTTCGCATATAAGATTAATTTTTCTATTTGCACAGAGCGCCTCACTTATGAAATTAATCCGTTTTACTTCTATATTCTACATCAATGTGCTGTTAGGCACAAAACATGGGTGAAAAATGCTGTTAACCAACTAAAATGTGTGCCGTAGGTATGCATTGTTGCCCACATCGACAAAATTTCTTGTGATAAAGCACAAAAATGAAATACACCTCAAAAATACGAATTATTTCGATAGATTTGTGCTATTATTAAAGATATATTTTATATTTTCGTGACAATGTTTTATAAGAACGTCATAAAACTGCAAGCAAATCATTTCCGGTCATTGTTTGATTGGTAGAGAATAAACAAATAAATCGATGAAATATTTTTTAACCTTGATTTCAATTGTATTATTATCAACAACTGTTGTTGGACAAAACAGAAAAGAGAAAAAGACAATTGATACATATTTGCAAGTTTCAAATCAAAAAATGGGCTGCCGATCTATGCCATTGATGAAGTGGAATCAAGATTCTATTGGTTATTATATCTATGGAAAAATGAAAGGGATGAAAGAGAAGAATTGGAAGAGGTTCTTAAATAAAATTGAAAGGGTGTCAGGACTTCATTTTTATCCTGTTGAAAATAGCAAGGATGCGCAAATATTGCTTTATTTTGGTAAAGTCAGAGAATATATCAAAAGCGAAGAAATTAGCAATAAATTTAAAATAGATTCCAAGGCTATAGTATGGTCTAATAGAGATTATGATTATTCTTTTGGATTGCAAAGAACATCCTTTTGCATTGATAAAGATGAAATACATAATTTTAATCAAATAAAATATATGATTAAGCATGAGTTCCTCAGGGCATTGGGCTTGCTTGGTAAACTGTCCGGAAGTACTTGTGTTATGTCGGAAGAGTATTCGCGAAAGAATAAAAATAATCTATTGAGAAGTGTGGACAAAGCCTGCTTGGCAATCCACTATGCTGATAATATCAAATCCGGAATGAGTACAGCGGAAGTAAAAACGGCACTGAAAACTATGGATTTGACACCTTTACTCAGGAGAAGATAATCAGGATATTTTATTTTTTCGCTTTGTATCAATCGACCGTAAGGTACAGAACATGGGTAAAAATCATTTGACACTTTCTAAAAAACTAATTAGCTTATCAAGAGCCTTAGCTCTATGGCTAATCTTGTTTTTCTCTTCTAAGCCTATTTCTGCAAAAGTTTGATCGTATCCGCTTGGTTTGAAAATCGGGTCATAGCCAAACCCACTTGTTCCTTGAGGTTCTTTTGTTATTTCTCCCTCTATTTTTCCCTCAAATGTATATGTTTCTCCCTCCAATATTAGAGCGATTACAGTTTTGAAATGTGCACTTCT